>JBGPJS010000226.1:0-6477 GCA_041485505.1 Gemmatimonadota bacterium
GCACGGTGGCCTCCAGTTCCCACGACATTTTGTCGTTGGGAAAGTCGTAGGTGGGAAACCAGAAGTGATTGTTGTGATCCTCGCCCTGGCTCCAGAGCTGCCTGGGACGGAAGGAGCGGCCGCTGTCGGCCTCGATGAAGGTGAGCCCCTGGCCGTTCTCCACTACGCCGTGATACTCGATGGAGAACCCCACCGTGTCTCCGAATGCCACCGGCTTCGGAAGATGGACCACCAGGGTGTCACCATGCCGGCTGCTGCGCAGGGTGGCGTCACGGCTCAGCATGACCCTCTTGATATCCATGACCCTCTTGATATCAAGGAGTTTCCCCGCATCGAGAACGACTGAATCGAGCCCTGGGCGGAGCGCCCGGAGTGTGGTGACGACCCGGCCCTGGAAACTCAGGCTGTCCCAGCTGAATTCGCTGACGATGATCCGCTGGTGGAGCAGGTCGTAGTCATGCGAGCGAGAGTACCGATCGTTGGCCATCCGCTCGGCGTTGGACTGGGCGGTGAGGGGATACGCCGCCACTACCATCATCAGCGCCATCACCGGACGACGGTTCATCGACAGCCTCCCAAGCATGAAACCCAGAGGGCACGGAGGACAGCGAGAAACAAAGGTCATGCTAGAAGGCCAGGCGGAGCTGTGCGACCGGCGAAAAGTTCAGCCGATGATGTCTGGTCGGGCCGAGGCGGGCGAGCGCGGCGCAGTGTTCGGCGGTCCCGTAGCCGGCGTTGGTGCTCCAGCCGTAGCCGGGGTAGCGCAGATCGAGGCTATGCATGAGCCGGTCGCGGACCGTCTTGGCGATGACTCCCGCGGCCGCGATGGAGTAGCAGTGAGCGTCGCCATCGATCAGAGCCTGGTGGCGGAAACCCAGTTCGGGCATTGGGAGGCCGTCGAGCAGGAGACGGAACGGCGGGAGGGCGGAAGGGCGGGAGAACAGCCGGGCCACCGCTCGGTGCATGGCCAGCGCGGTGGCTACCCGGATGTTTAGTCGGTCGATCTCCCGCACCGACGCGGCGCCTATGCTCACCACGAGGGCCGAGGCGCGAAGCGCGGGCACCAGCGCCGAGCGCTGCCCCGCGCTCAAGGTCTTGCTGTCGCGCACACCTGGGATGGGGGAAATACCGGCGGGAAATACCACGGCCGCGGCCACCACTGGACCAGCCAGAGGACCGCGGCCGACTTCATCGACACCCACCAACAGATGCGCCCCGGACCAAGCCGCTTCCTCGCGTTCGAGGGTCGGCGCGACGGGGAAAGGGGGCATCGGCTAGTTGTCTTTCTTCTCCCGAATCCGGGCGGCTTTGCCGCTGACCGCTCGTAAGTAGTACAGCTTGGCCCGGCGGACCCGGCCTTTCCGCACCAGCTCGATCGAGGCGATGCTCGGGCTATGGAGCGGAAAGATTCGTTCGACGCCGACGCCCGCGGAGACCTTGCGCACCATGAAGGTCTCGTTGATCCCACCACCGCGTTTGCCGACGCAGAGCCCTTCAAACGCCTGGAGCCGCTCCTTGTCGCCTTCCCGGACCCGGACCATGACCCGTATCGTATCTCCTGGATCGAATGCGGGAATGTCCGTGCGCAGCCCCTCGCGCGACACCGTGGCCAGCCGTTCCATAACTCCTCCGAATTGGGCGCACACCGGTGCGCCCCGACGTGATTGCCTTGTGTGGCGCCGCGTGGGCACCATCATGATGTCATCAAGTCCGGCCGACGCTCGACCGTCAGCCGCTCCGCTTCTTTCTGCCTCCACGCCGCGATCTCGGCGTGGTTTCCCGAAAGCAGCACCTCCGGCACGGTAAGGCCCCGAAACTCCGGCGGCCGGGTGTAGCTCGGCGGGCTCAACAGCCCATCGTAGTGCGAATCGGAGCTGGCCGATTCGTGGTCGCCCAGGACACCCGGGAGCAATCGCACCACCGCATCGATCACACAGAGGGCTGCCGGCTCCCCGCCTGAGAGTACGAAGTCGCCCAGGGAGATTTCCTCGTTGGCCAACCGGTCCGCCACCCGCTGGTCCACGTCCTTATAATGGCCACACAGCAGGGTGAGCTGCTCCCCCAGCGAATACCTCACCGCATCCCGATGGGTGAAGGCCTGACCCCGTGCCGAGAGCAGCACGATCGGTCCGGTGGCGCCGAGGCTCTCCACCGCCTCGAAGAAGGGCTCGGGCTTGAGGACCATCCCGGCCCCACCACCATAGGGATAGTCATCCACGGTCCGGTGACGGTCGTGAGTGAAATCCCTCAACTGCACCAGCCGATACCGGGCCCGTCCGGCCTCGGCCGCCCGTCCCGGAATGCTGGCGGCGAGATATGGCGCTATCGCTTCCGGGAAGAGGGTGACAACGTTGATGACCATCATATCAGGATTCAGGATCCAGGATTCGGGATTCAGGGGCCGCGCCGATCCGATTGCCCACGATGCCTCGTGGCTGAATCCTGACTCCTGACTCCCGACCCCTCATTATTACTCCAACAATCCTTCCGGCAACACCACCGTCAATCGCCGAGCGGCCCGGTCCACCGTCTTCACAAACTCCTTACGGTAGGGAAGCATGAACTCCCGCTCGGCCCCTTGCACTTCGATGGTGAGCCCCGAGGGCAACTCGTAGACCGCCGAGACCAGGCCGTACGCGGTATCGTCTTCGCCCCGGACCGAAAACCCCTCCAGTTCGTGCAGGTAGACTTCATCGGGTCCGGGCGGCGGGAGGGTCTCGGCGGGAGCCGCCAGGAAGAGTCCCCGCCAGGTTTCCATGTCGTCCCGGTTTTCTAGCCCCCGGAATTTGATCAGCCACTCACGATGGTATCCGCGGCTCCGTTCGATGACGACCGGTTCGCCGACCACTTCTCCCTTCAGATTCAGTCGCCAGAGCTCACGCCCTGGCACGAAGACCGCGTCGGGCTGATCGGTCAGCGGAAAGAGGGAGAACTCACCCTTCAGGCCGTGCGGCTTCCGCAAGCGGCCCACCACCAGGTGGCGGGCGTCAGACACCTGAATCAGGCCGTGGCGGCCTTGAAGACGCCGGCCTTCTTGAGCAGCGAGAGCACGGTCTCCGAAGGAGTAGCGCCCTTTGCGATCCAGGCCCGGGCTTTCTCGGCGTTCACCGTGACCTGGTCCTTCTCGGCTCGGGGGTTGTAGCTGCCCAGGGTCTCGATGAAGCGTCCATCGCGGGGCGCTTCCTTGTCGGCCACGACGATGCGGTAAAGGGCGAGCCCCTTCCGGCCGACGCGACGGAGACGAATGCGTGTTGCCATGGTCAAATCCCTTTGCGAGGCGGGCGCAGCGGTGCTGCGCCCCTACGTTATGACATCGGGCCCGGCATCCCCTTGCCGAAAGGCAACTTCATGCCCGGTTTGCCGGCGACCTTCATGAACTTCTGCATCTGCTTGAACTGCGCCAGCAGCTGATTCACTTCCTGCACCGTTCGGCCGGCGCCTTTGGCAATCCGGAGCCGCCGGGAGCCGTTGACCAGATCGGGATCGGCCCGCTCCTTGGGCGTCATCGAGAGCACAATGGCTTCGACGTGCTTCAACTTCTTGTCGTCGAGGTTGGCCGACTTGAGCATGGCCGGATTGACTCCCGGCAACATTCCCAGCACGCTCTTCAGCGGCCCCAGGCTCTGCATCTGCTTCATGGCCGAGAGGAAGTCCTGAAGATCCAGGCCCTTCTTCGAAGCCGCCTTCCGGGCAAGTTTTTCGGCCTCGGCCGAGTCAACATTGGCTTGGGCTTTTTCCACCAGCGAGAGCACATCGCCTTGCTGCAGGATCCGGCCGGCCATCCGCTCGGGGTGGAAAGGCTCGATGGCATCGAGCTTCTCACCCACGCCGACATATTTGATGGGCGCCCTGGTGACGCCGTAGATGGAAAGCGCCGCGCCGCCGCGGGCATCGCCGTCCATTTTAGTCAGAATCACGCCGGTGACGCCGAGCGCCTCGTTAAACCCGCTGGCCACCCGGACCGCGTCCTGGCCGGTCATACCGTCGGCGACGAGCAGGATTTCATGCGGCTTCACCGCCGCCTTGAGCGCCTTGAGCTCGTCCATCATGACGTTGTCGATCTGCAACCGTCCGGCAGTGTCCACCAGGACGGTCCGCGCCCGGGCCTTACCCGCCTCGACGATTCCCCGCTTCACGATGCCGACGACGTCGGTCACTCCCGGCTCAGCATGGACCCCGACGTCGACCTGCTTGCCGAGGGTGACAAGCTGATCGACCGCGGCGGGACGGTAGACGTCGGCCGCCACCAGAAACGGTGCTTTCTGCTCCAGCTTGAGCCGCTTGGCGAGCTTGCCGGCCGTTGTCGTCTTGCCGGACCCTTGCAGCCCGACCAGCAGAATCACGGTCGGCGGCACCGAGGCAAACGCAATGGGCGCCTGCTTCTCACCCAGCAGCGCCACCAGCTCGTCGTAGACGATCTTGACCAGCTGCTGCCCAGGCCGCACCGCTTTGATGGCAGTCAGGCCGACGGCCTTTTCCTGCACCCGCTCCAGGAACTGCCGGGTAAGATCGAAGCCTACGTCGGCCTCCAGCAGGATCCGGCGGACCTCACGAAGCCCGTCCCGAACGGCATCCTCAGTCAGTACCCCGCGGCCAGTGATCTTCTGAAGCGCGGCCGTAAGTTTGGAGGACAGCTCGGCGAACATAAGCCGCGTAGGATAGCAGGGTTAGGGGGGTTTTGGTAGGGGGCGGAGTAGACGGAAAGGACGGAGAGGCCGGATAGGTGCCAGGCCCGTAGGCGTTCATACGACATCATCAGCCGAAGATATTACGAGCCGATGGTAAATTGGCACCATTTCAACGCGGCGATCATCATTTTCACGCCGCCTTTTCCCACCTTCCGCCTCTCCGGACTCCTCCGACCTCTCCGACTTCTCCGACCTTTCCCCCGCGCATATTTGATGTCATTTGCGCGAAAATGATGACGGTGGAGTCTGGCACCGTGGTGAGATTGGGGAGCCGATTGCCGCGACCCCATTTCAATCCGGAGGAAGCATGTCCGCCAGCTCACCGAGCATCCAGGACGACGGGCAGGATCCCATCAACGCCACGGGGGCTCGGGTGGCCGACGGAATGGCGGAGGTCCTCCTGCAGGGTCCCGACGCGATGACCGCCCGCGCCCGGGCCTACAGCAACAACGAAATCCGTCGAGGCCTGGCCTTCCTCGCGACGGTACTCGAGGTCGCCTCGATGTCGGCGCGGCACCTCTCGGAGGTGTTGCTCGAACGCGGGGGCCCGGAAGCGGTGGAGGGAAGGTGGAACTAGATGCGGAGGGCTGGTCCTGGGTGCTGAGTGCTGGGTGCTGAGTGCTGGGTGCTATGCTCCGGCTTGTCAGCACCCAGCACCTTCCTTTCAGGCCACTCCCTTCCGAATCGCCTCCAGCATCTTGTCCCCGAAGATGTCGATCTCGTCCCGGGTGGTGTACACATTGGGGGTCACGCGGAGCCCGTCGAACTCAGGGTGGACGATGGGCGTGCTCACGATGTGATGCTTCTCGAGCAACCAGGTTCCCAGCTTCCCGACGTCGATTCCGTCGACATGAATCAGCCCGATGCCACCCGACCATGGGCTGTCGAGCGGGGTCAGGATTTTCACCCGATCGCTCTCGGTCTGGAGCCGTTTGGCCCAGCGGTCCCGCAAGAAGCGGAGGCGCGCAATCTTGCGGTCGGCCCCGATGCCGCGATGAAACGCCAGCGCCGCGGAGATCGCGTTGTGGTTGGCGGCGGGGTGGGTGCCGATCTCCTCATACTTCCGGATATTCTCGTCCATCTCCTGAGGTGCCGCCATCAAAGGCCAAAGCGACCTCTGCTTGTCCTTCCGTACGTAGAGGAACCCGGTCCCGATCGGGGCCAACAGCCATTTGTGGAGACTGGTGCCGTAGTAGTCACACCCCAGATCGTCACGGGTGAAGGGGAAGTGCGCGTAGGCGTGGGCTCCGTCCACGAACACCTCGATGCCGCGGGGCCGGGCAAACTCCACGAGCTCCTTCACCGGCATGATCTGACCGGTGAGGTTGGTGATGTGGGTGACCTCGATGACCCGGGTCCGCGGGGTCACGGCCTCCTTGAACCGGTCGACCAGGTACGCCTGTGAAGGCGGGGGCACTTTGAAGGCGACCTGTTTGAGCACGATGCCGTCCCGCCGAACCCGAGACTGCCAGCCGGTGATCATCCTCCCATAGTTCTGGTTGGTGACGATCACTTCGTCGCCCCGCTTGAGGTCGAGCCCGAAGATCATGGTCTCATTGGCCTCGGAGGCATTCCGGGTAATGGCCATTTCCTCGGGATCGCAGCCGAAATCCCGGGCCAGATCCCGCCGGACGCTTTCGACCCGGGGCTCCAACACCCGCCACATGTGGTCGACCGGCAGCTCATTGCTGAAGCGGAGGTCCCGGATCATGGCCTCGAGGACGTGGCTGGGCGTGGGACTGCAACCGCCGTTGTTGAGGTTGATCATGGTGCGGTCCGCGTCGAAGGC
>JBGPJS010000227.1:0-6463 GCA_041485505.1 Gemmatimonadota bacterium
CATCCAGCTCAAGTTCAACGGCACTCCGTCCGTCCTGAACAAGCTCGACCACCACTGCCGCGTCACCGATGCGATCCTGCGGAACATGACCGTCCGCGTCGAGATCCCGAAGGACAAGAAGAAGAAGGTGAAAGCATGACCAACGCCCCCGAGACCTCGGGCAAGGCCGCTTCCGCCTCCCGCTTCCCCGAATTCAACCAGGTCGTCATCTCCGGCCGCCTGACCCGGGACGTCAACTACAAGACGACCCAGACCGGCCGCGCGATGGCTCGCTTCGACATCGCGGTCAACCGCCGCTGGCAGAACAAGGCGACCAGCGAGTGGACCGAAGAGACGACCTTCGTCCCCGTCGTCGCCTGGGCCGACCAGGCCGAGTACGCCAAGGAGAACCTGAAGAAGGGTTCCCCGTGCAAGGTCGAAGGCCGCCTGCGCTCTTACGAGTACGACGACAAAGAGGGCAACAAGCGGAAGGGCCTGGAGATCAACGCTTTCAAAGTCGAATTCCTTGACGTGCCCAAGGCCGCCGGGCGGCGCTCCGAGAGCGCCGTAGCCGATGCGAAGCCGGCCGCCGAAGGCGAGCAGGACCTGGAAGAGGTGCCGTTCTAATGGCTGACGAGAAAGAAGAGACGACCCCGGCGGCAGCGCCGGCAGCAGCACCCGCCGCGGCGGCCCCGACGGCCTCCCGCGCGCCCTACGCCGGCAGCCGGCCCTCCAGCTCGTCCGGTGCCCCCCGCCGCCGCGGTCCGTTCCAGCCGCGCCGCAAGATCTGCCGCTTCTGCGCGGAGAAAGTCACGTCCATCGACTACAAGCAGATCCAGATCCTCCGCGCCTTCCTCACCGAGCGCGGCCGCATCCTGGGCGCCCGCATCACGGGCAACTGCGCCGGGCACCAGCGCCAATTGACGCGAGCGGTGAAACGCGCGCGCAACCTGTCCATCCTGACCATCGGGAGCTGACAACTAATGAATAACGAGAAATCGAAGGCCCTGGAACTCGCCCTTGCTCAGATCGAGAAGGAGTTCGGGCGCGAAGCGATCGTGAAGCTGGGTGACAAGGCGGCCAACACCAAGATCGATGTCATCTCCACCACGGCGCAGTTGGAGCGATTGATGGCGCCAGCCAGCTTCCGGAGCGCCTGGCTCATGAGTCGGGCCTGGAGGCCCATATGGCTGTCGCCCATTTCACCTTCGATTTCCGCCTTGGGCACCAGCGCGGCCACCGAGTCGATCACCACCAGATCCACGGCCCCGGAGCGAACCAGAATTTCCACGATTTCCAGCGCCTGCTCGCCGGTGTCGGGCTGGGAGACCAGCAGGTTTTCGATGTCGACGCCGAGCTTCTTGGCGTAGTCGATGTCGAGGGCGTGCTCCGCGTCCACGTAGGCGGCGACCCCGCCGGCGCGTTGAACGTTGGCAGCAAGGTGCAGGGTGAGGGTGGTCTTGCCCGAGGACTCCGGGCCGTAGATCTCGGTGATCCGTCCCCGGGGAACGCCGCCGATCCCGATGGCCGCATCGAGATTGATGGCGCCGGTAGGAATGGCGGCGACTCGTACCCGCGGCGACTCCGACCCCATCCGCATGATGGAACCCTTGCCCAGCTGCTTCTCGATCTGGGCGATGGCCAGGTTCAGGGCCTTCCGGCGCTCGGCATCGAGGCGGTTGTCTTCAGAAGCCATTGGGAACCCCATTGTAGGTTGGTGACTGATTTTGAATCACTTCGAGACAGAGACAGTATAGTACCGAACACTGCCCGAAGCAAGAGTGATATTGTGGAGTGTTTTGAGACATCCCTAAGAGGATTCAGGATTCGGGATTCAGGAGTCAGGAGTCGGCAGTTCGCGTGGTACAGCGATGCCGAGTGCTGAGGGACCCGATGAGACCGGAGAGCAGGCGACTCACGCTGATCGCGAGAACCGTGAGGGGCTCGAGACGAGCCGCAACCGCGTAGCCCTCGCTCCGCGATGACAAAATGGGTCTGCAGCTCCATGAGCGACCCTCTGGCGATCGCCAGGTGTCGGAGGTAGTCCCCAGTTGAGGAACGTCCATGACCCTCAGCGATATTGGCGGCCACGGAGACGGCGGCACGGTTGGTCTGGCTCCCGAGTCCATATCTCTCTGAGACGGGGTAGTCCCGCGTGAGCTGATAGGACTCGACGACCAAGTCCATCGCTCGCTGCCAGACCACAAGGTCCCGGTAACTCTTGATGGGTGCCTTGATCGACCCTTCCATTCACACCCCCGAATCCCGAATCCTGAATCCCGAATCCTCACCGCCGACTCACCCGCCACGCATCCTCCACATGCTCGACCTCCAGCTCGCCGCCCTTTCCTTCCCGCACCAGAACGGCATCGAACCGGTATTCATCCCAGGGGCGGCCGAAGCGGAGGCGCCAGATCTCGGCGACTCGGGCGATGGTCACCTGCTTGCGCCGGTCGATCGCCTCCGCGGCCGACCCACAGCCATTGCTCCGCCGAGTCTTGACCTCGACAAAGGCCACCACATTGCCTCGACGCGCCACCAGGTCGACGTCGTAACGACCGAGCTTGAAGCGGTGCGCCTCGATGGACCAGCCGCAGGAAATGAGGTAGGCCATGGCCGCCCGCTCGCCGACCAGCCCGCGCACTTGACGGGCGTCCTCCCACTCGGCGGTGGGAATGAATTTCCGCGTTGTCATGGTCCCAAGCTATCGAGGTCGAGTCGGGCATCCGTCATCATTTCCACGCCGCCGGCATCATTTCAACGCAGAGCAACCGGCAATCGCGAAAACGCGAAAGGGCGAAAGGGCGAAAACGCGAAGAACTACAAACGCGAATGGAATACTGGATTTCAGTTCCTCCTGCATTGCAGTAGATCCTGGGTCACGGGAAACGCTCGAGAACGATGCTCTAGAATCGGCTCAATACCCGATGCAGCCCACGGGAGGCGGCGACCGATTCAGGGTTTTCGCGCTTTCGCCCTTTCGCGTTTTCGCGATTTCCTTTGACCTCCCGGAGAGAACTACTCTCCGGATCACCAGCGTCGGAGCGGTGAAGTTGCACAGAAGACCCACCTTGAGCCCTGACGCCTGCAGATAGGATCTCAGCTGGGCGAAATGCAGATCCTTGAGCTCCCGGACCGCTTTGAGCTCGACTACGAGATTTTCCTCAACAATGAGATCGATGCGGTGTCGACCAACCGTGATGCCATCGAACCTGACCTCGATCTCCACTTGCCTGGCGAAATCGATCCCGCGGGATACAAGCACCAGACAAATGGCGTTCTCGTAGATCGACTCGAGGAATCCTGGACCGAGCCGTGCGTGGACGTCCAGCGCCACCTGGATGATTCTCCCCGAGAGGGATTCGAACTGATGTTTCATTCGACTGTCCCAAGACAGGAAATCACGAAACCGCGAAAGAGCGAAAGGGAATCGACTACCTTTTTGGCCACTCGAATTCGAGACAAATCTCGGTCTCGTTGAATTCGCGTTTTCGCACTTTCGCGTTTTCGCGATTGAGTATTGCACCTTACACTCAAATCCCCATCATCATTCCGGCGCCGTACCGGGCCATGAAAACGCAAGGGCGGCTCCGGTGGGCCGCCCTCCGATGCATCCCGATGTCCTTCCTGACTCAGCGGCAATACTCGTCCAGCTGGTCAAACCCGATCAGTATCTCCCGTGGCTTGCTCCCATCCGGGGGCCCGAGAATGCCCGCGTAGTGCAGTTGATCGATAACCCGAGCCGCCCGCCCGTAGCCGATCCGCAACTTCCGCTGCAGCAGCGAGGTCGAGCCCCCCTGGTTCTGGAGGCAGGCTTCGGCTGCTTCGCGGAACATCGGATCCCGCTCCCCCTCGGCCCGGGGGCTTTCTCCTCCCTCTTCGTCGGCCTCTCGGGCCCGCACCAACTCGAGGATGTCCGGCTCCTGGCTTGCCGCCTGCAGCGCGGCGGCCTGCCGGGCTTCCCGCCGAGCCACGTACCACTCCATGACCCGCTCGCTCTCGGCGGTCGTGATGTAGGCCCCTTGCAGCCGCATGGGCTCGCTCTTACCCGGTGGCAGGAACAGCATGTCGCCATTGCCCAGGAGTGCCTCGGCCCCGTTCTGATCCAGAATCGTCCGGCTGTCGACCTTCGACGCGACCCGAAAGGCGATCCGACTCGCGAAGTTGGCCTTGATCAGACCGGTGATCACGTTCACCGACGGCCGTTGAGTGGCCAGGATGATGTGAATGCCGATGGCGCGCGCCTTCTGCGCCAGAATCGCGAGCGGCGTCTCGACCTCCCCTTGAACCGTCATCATGAGGTCGGCCAACTCGTCAACGATCATCACAATGAGCGGCAGTTCCCCTTCGCTGTACGCCTCCTCCGCCGGCGGCTCCGGAGGAGTATCCGGGACCTCGTCGGCGATGCTGCTCAGGGTGAGTTTGGGGCGCGGCGGATTCTTCAGCGGTTTCCCTTCCGCCGCCTTGGTGTTGAAATCGGCCAGGTTGCGGGCATTGTTGGCGTGGAGGAGCTCATAGCGGCGGCTCATTTCCATCACCGCCCACTTGAGCACCGCCGCCGCGTCGTGGTTGTTGGTCACCACCTTGTGCCGGAGATGGGGCAGCGAGTTGTACATCGACAGCTCCACCATCTTGGGATCCACCATCAGGAGGCGGAGCTTCCGGGGCGGGTACCAGTAGATGAGACTGGTGATGATGGTATTGATGGCCACCGACTTGCCGGAGCCGGTGGCCCCCGCGATCAACAGGTGGGGCATCTTGGCCAGATCGGCGATGACCGGCTTGCCCTCGAGGTCGCGCCCCAGGGCGATCGGCAGGGTGGCCCGGGCTCGATCCCATTCGGGGGACTCGATCAGCTCGCGGAGCGTCACCATCCGGGCGGTCGGATTGGGGATTTCCACTCCGACCGCACCTCGGCCGGGAATCGGCGCCACCCGGATCGACTGGGCTCGCATCGTGATGGCCATATCGTCCGCCAGCGCGGCGATGCGACCCACCTTCACTCCGGGTGCCGGAACCACTTCGAACTGGGTGACCACCGGCCCTGTGGTCCGTCCGGCGATGCTCCCTTCCACTTTGAAGGTGCGGAGGGTGTCGAGGAGCACCTGACCGAGCCGGTCAAGCTGGGCCTCCCCCGCGTCGATATCCTGCCTCGGGGGCGGGTTCATCAGATCGATGGGTGGGAGCTCGTCATCGTCGGTCACCTCCCCCGCCCCTGACACAATAGCCTGGTCGGCCTTCTTGGCCCGGCGGGGACGGGGCGGCCGTACCGGCATCTCCACATCGTCCACCACAACGGCGGTAGAGGCGGAAAAGGCGGCAGGGGCGGTCGTGCTCGGTACACTTTCGGCCCTCTCGCCGCTGCCGCCACTCCCGCCTTTTTCCAAGCGCCGCAACGGATGCCAGGCCACCGTCGCGAGGGTCAGCGCGGAGAGCAGCAGAAACCCGAACAGCAGCCCTCCGGCGAAGCCGATCGAATCGTAGGCCACCCGCGAAAAAAGCCCGGGTACCAGACCGGTGAGTCTCGCGCTCCACTCCCACTCCTCCAACGGCGGGAGGAAGGCTTCCTGCCCGATCCGGGCCACGATGCCGATGATGAACGGGATCAGGAGACTGAGACCGCCGATGAGCGCCGCCGTGCGTTTCATATCGAGCCGCGGCAGTCGGTCGAATCCGGCCAGGCCCAGGCCCAGGCCCAGCAGCGGAACCCCGAGGGCGCCGAGGCCGAGATAGGTCCAGAGGACGGAACCCAGCCAGGTGCCGATCGGTCCGGTCAATGGAACCGGGAGGAGAGTCAGGCCGGCAAAGAGGCCCAGGACCAGCGCGGCGATGGCACTGAAGTGCCGGCCCCGGGTCTCGTCGAGGTGACGACGGGCTTCCGCGCTCATGGCGAATCGGCGACGGCCGTGACTCGGCGATCGTGGAACTGCAGAAGTACGGGATAGGCGTCAGGGCGCGCGGCATCGAGCACGTCGTCTTTGAAACCCAGCGCCGCGAGGTCGCGGCCGGCCCGGCTCGCGGTGAGGGGGCGCTCCCAGCGGTCGCCGTAGCGCCGCACCAGGTCGAGGCTCGCCAACGCCGCGTCATTGAGCCCCTTGCGGCGCCTCCGCCCACCCAGCGCCGCCACGACCAGTCGGCCGGCGCAGTAGGCGTCGTCCAGCGAAAAGAGATTCTCCCGTCCCGCGCAGATGATCAGGAGGTCGCGGTCCCGCTCCCAGACCTCCCGCGCCCTCCGGCCGGCGGCGCTCAGATTGGAGGCCACGGCCGGGTAGACCGCCTTGGCCCCCTGGGTCGCGAGGAGGGCGGGAGTGCCGTTGGTGGTGGTCATGACGATGGTCTTGCTCCGCACCGTCTCCGGGGTGATCTCCCGCGGGCTGTTGCCCAGCGCAAAGCCCGGGATCGGGATACAGTTGCGCTCACCGGCGAGGAGCACGTCGTCGCTGCCCAGCGTCTGGGCCAGCTTGAGGGCTTCCTCCGTGGAGGC
>JBGPJS010000228.1:0-6459 GCA_041485505.1 Gemmatimonadota bacterium
CCTCAAGAAGCGGGGGGAGATCGAGGCAACCCAGATCTCCCGGGCCCGAAACGCTCTGCTTCCGATGGGCAAGCCGCAGGAGAGGGTGCTCACTCTGGCACCCTTCCTCGCCCGTTACGGGCCGCCGCTTCTGACCTCACTCCGGGAATCGATCGCAGGGTGGTACGGCGCCGCCCTTGTAGGCGCCCGCCTTCCTTCGTAGACTCGACCATGCTCCTGGGTCTCATTCTGCTGGCCGCTCTGCTCATTCCCACCGTCGTGGTGATCATCGACGGCCCCATCGGCCGCGCCTTGGCCCGCCGGCTGGAGGGACCCGAGCGGGCGTCTCCGCCCCTCGGCGACCTGGCCAAGCGGGTGGATCTGCTTGAGGGCGAAGTGGACGACCTCCACCGATCGGTGGAATCGCTCAAGGAGGAGAATGCCTTCCTGCAGCGGCTGCTGGAGGATTCTCCCTCGCGTTCATCCCTCCCACCCCCACCGAAGCCCTGACCAGGCCAAAATCGCCCGGGGGCGCCCGGTCCGCCCTGCTGGTCGGGACCGGCATCTTTCTCAGCCGGATATTCGGCCTGATCCGCACCCGCGCGCTTACCCACTTCTTCGGCACCTCCGGAGTGGCGGACGCGTTCAACGCCGCTTTCCGGATCCCGAATTTCCTGCAAAACATGTTCGGGGAAGGGGTGCTCTCCGCGTCATTCATTCCAGTCTACGCCCGGCTGCTGGCGGAAGGGAAGCGAGAAGAGGCCGGAAGGGTGGCGGGGGCGGTTTTCGCGCTGCTCGCGCTGGTCAGCTCGCTCCTGGTTCTGCTCGGCGTCCTGGCGACCCCGCTGCTCCTCAATCTCATCGCCCCCGGATTCAGCGGGGCCCGGCGGGAACTGGCCATCCAACTGGTTCGGATTTTTTTCCCAGGCGCGGGACTGCTGGTCCTTTCGGCCTGGTGCCTTGGGGTCCTCAACAGCCACCGCCAATTCTTCCTCTCCTACGCCGCGCCGATTGTCTGGAACCTGGCGATCATCGCGGCGCTGATCCTGTCCGGAAGCCCGGTGGCTCCAGAGTCTCTGGCGCGGACCGCGGCCTGGGGCTCGGTCGCGGGAAGCGCGCTCCAGATCGGGGTTCAACTGCCGACCGTTCTCCGGCTGCTCGGCAGTCTCCGCCTGAGCCTCGACACTTCCTGGGAGCCGGTGCGCGCGGTGACTCGAAATTTCATCCCGGTGTTCATCGGCCGGGGCGTGGTCCAGGTCAGCGCGTTCATTGACACCCTTCTGGCCAGCTTCATCCCCCAGGGGGCGGTGGCCGCCCTCTCCTACGCGCAGATCCTCTATACCCTCCCGGTGAGTCTGTTCGGCATGTCGGTCTCGGCGGCGGAACTGCCGATCATGTCGAGTGCGCTGGGCAGCGACCAGGAGGTGTCTTCCTATCTGCGCCTACGACTCGAAACCGGGTTGCGCCAGATCGCCTACTTCGTGGTCCCTGCGGCAATCGCCTTTGTCGCTCTGGGCGATGTCCTCATTGGCGCGCTGTACCAGTCAGGGCAGTTCCGGCGGCAGGACACCCTGTATACCTGGGGGATCCTGGCCGGATCCGCCGTGGGCCTCCTGGCCTCCACACTCGGTCGGCTGTACGCGTCCACCTACTATGCGTTGCGTGACACCCGCACGCCTCTCCGGTTCGCCCTGATCCGAGTCGGGCTCACGACGGCGCTGGGCTACCTCTGCGCCATCCCGCTGCCGCCGCTGCTCGGCCTGGACCCGAAGTGGGGCGCCGCTGGGCTCACGGCGTCCGCGGGCGCGGCCGGCTGGGTCGAGTTCGCCTTGCTCCGCGGCACCCTGAACCGGAAAATCGGACCGACCAGCATTCCTGCGCGGCTGCTGGCAACGCTTTGGGGAACGGCGGTGGTCGCCGCTGCGGCGGGCTGGCTTCTCAAGCCCGTGCTCCAAGGGCGGCATCCGGTGATCGTTGCCGTCGCGGTGCTTTCAACCTATGGTTTCACTTACATCGCCGGAACGGCGCTCGCGGGCGTACCCGAGGTTGGTGCCATCAAGGACCGGGTGGGTCGCCTGGTCGGCTGGCGTTCCGGCTGATTAAGGCATGACCCTCCCCGAATCTCTCCAGCGCAGGCTCGACACTCTTCCCGATGGACCGGGTGTGTACCTCTGGAAGGATGCCGACGGGAAGGTGTTGTACGTCGGCAAGGCCAAGCGGCTGAGCAGCCGGGTCCGGAGCTATCTCAGCGCGGACCCCACCGCCAGTCTCAAGCATCAGCTTCTGGTCCGCCTGATCGCGGACGTTGAAACCATCGTCGTTGCTTCCGAGGCCCAATCGCTGCTGCTCGAGAACAACCTCATCAAGGAGTACCAACCCCGCTTCAATGTCCGCCTCAAGGACGACAAGAGTTATCCCTCGATCGTGGTCACGGTGCAGGAGCCATTTCCCCGGGTCCTGGTCACCCGGCGGAAGGACCTCGCCGAGGCGCGCTACTTCGGCCCCTACACCGACGTCACCCAGCTGCGACGTAACCTCGCCATTATCCGTCGGATCTTTACCGTGCGGAGCTGTGCCGACGACCTGCCGCGGGAGCGGCGCGACCGTCCCTGCCTGGACTATCACATCGGCCGCTGCCGGGCGCCCTGCGTGGGCTGGCAGAGCCAGGAGCACTACCGTGCCATGATCGCCGAAGTGCTCGGCTTCCTCGAAGGTAAGACCCTCGATGTCCGAGAGCAGCTCAGGGCGATGATGCTGGCGGCCAGTGACCGAACCGATTTTGAACGGGCCAAGGTTCTCCGGGACACCCTCAAGTGGCTGGAGCAGGTCGAGGCTCCCGCGACCGTCGAGGTGATCGGCACCGGGGCCGCCGACGTGGTCGGCTACGCCCGCGACCGCGACGACGCGGTCGGTGTCCTCCTGCGGGTTCGGGAGGGGCGGATCATCTCTCGGGAGCACCGATTTCTGGAAAACGGCGAGGAGGAAGCCGACGAGGCCATCCTGAGTGCCTTTCTGGTGCGTTACTACCTCCCGTCGGAGTCCCGGGCCCCCCGGGTCATTCTGCCGTTCCCCCCGGAGGAATTGGAGAGTCTGAAGGCCTTGGCGCCGGACGCCGACTGGACGGTGCCCCAGCGCGGCACCGCCCATCGCTGGCGCGAACTGGCCGATCAAAACGCCCGGCATCTGCTGGAGAGCCTGCGGATTGAGTCCTTCGAAACCGACGAGCGCGCCGAGGACCCGGTCTATGCGCTGGGACGGGATCTCGGGCTCAGCGCGGTGCCGAGGAGTTTCGTCTGCATCGACATCTCGACCAGCCAGGGACGGGATACTGTGGGCTCGCTGGTCTGGTTCGAGGCGGGACGGCCTCGGAAGAGTGAGTATCGGAAATTTAAGATCAAAGGCGTGGCGCAGCAGGATGACTTCGCCGCGATTCATGAGGTGGTCACCCGATTTCTCACCCGCCGACGGGATGAGGGTAAACCGCTCCCGGACCTCATCGTGATTGACGGGGGCAAGGGCCAACTCGGCGCCGCAGCGAGAGCCGCGGAAGCAGTGGGCCTCTCTGCTCTCCCGATCGTGAGCCTGGCCAAGCGGGAGGAGGAGATCTTTCTGCCCGGGCAGGCGGAGAGCCTCCGACTCTCGCGACGCAGTCCCTCGCTCCGGCTGCTCCAACGGGCCCGAGACGAGGCCCATCGTTTTGGAGTGGCCTACAACCGCAAACGGAGGACCCAACGAACCATCACCTCGGAGCTGCTCAACATTTCCGGGATCGGTCCTCGCAAGCGCACCCTGCTGCTGGAGAAGTTCGGAAGTCTCGCGGGGGTCCGTTCAGCCTCGGCCGCCGAGATCGCGAGTCTGCCGGGATTCTCCCTGGCATTGGCCGAGCGGGTTCTGGCTCACCTCGCGAAGTCGTAGGTCCCGGGCTCCTCCCTATCCAACGTTGACCGGACGGCCTCGGTCAGGTCCCGAATCGTGAAAGGCTTGGAGAGAAACGCGGCGCGGATCGTGCTAACCCCAGTCATGACCTCGGGGTCCTCGACATAGCCCGACATGCAAAGCACCTTCATCTCGGGTCTGGCAGACGATAGTCGTTCGATCAGCTCGCGTCCTCCCATTTCTGGCATCACCATATCCGTCACCAGGAGGTGGATGGCCCCCCGGAAATTCTCCGCCATCCGAAGGGCCTCGACCCCATTGCTTGCCACGATCACCTCGTAGCCCTGGTTCTGGAGGATCCGGCGAGCGGCAATCCTGATGCCGTCCTCGTCATCCGCCACCAGGATCGTCTCCGTGCCTTGGGTGAGCTCGGGACTAGGAACTCGGGGTACGGCGGCTCCCACCGGGGCGCGGGCGATGCAGCAGGGTAGGTAAATCGAAACCCGGGTTCCTTTGCCCGGTGCGCTGGTGACCGTGATCTGCCCGCCCGCCGCGGTGACCACCCCATAGACCGTCGAAAGCCCCAGGCCGGTCCCCTGGCCGGCCGGCTTGGTGGTAAAGAAGGGCTCGAAGAGATGACTCTGGATCTCCTCGTCCATCCCTTCTCCTGTATCCGCGATCTCCATTACAGCGTATCGGCCGGGGAGCAACCCCACCTGGTGGCGCGCTGTCTCCGTGCTGAGCTGGGTGTCGGCGGTCTCGATCGTGAGGCTCCCTCCCTGGGGCATCGCATCCCGCGCATTGACGACCAGATTCAGCACCACTTGCTCCAGCTGGGTCGGATCGAGCTCAACCGAGCCCAGCGCATCGGCCGGTCTCCAGCTGAGGACGATGGGTCGGGGGAGCAGCCCTTGAAGCGTCCCGACCATTCCGCCGACCAGCTGGTTCAGGTCGACAACCTCGGTGCGGGCCACCTGTTTCTGGCCGAGGGTCAGGAGCTGGCGGATCACTGCCGCGGCCCGCTGGGTGGCACGCTGAATCTGCTCCAGATCCTCGCGCGCCGGCCCGGGCTCTCGAAGCTCCGCAAGGGCCAGGTCCGCGTGGGTGGTGATGGCGGTGAGCAGGTTGTTGAAATCGTGGGCCACCCCGCCCGCCAGGCGGCCGACCGCATCCATCTTCTGGACCTGACGCAGCCGGTCCTCCAGCGATCTTCTCTGGGTCACGTCCCGGCTTTGGAGCACGATCGCGCGGACATGGGGATCGTTCAGGAGATTGACGCCGAGATGCTCCGCCGGACGCCACACCCCGCCTCGGTGAGGTATCCGCCATTCCAGGAGGGAGCGAGCTGCTGGGTTCCTCACGATTTCACCCAGGAACCGTTCGAAGACCTCCTGGTCCTCGGGATGCACCAGATCCCGGATGTTCCTGCCAACCACGCTCTCTTCGGGGTTCCCATACATGCCCGGCACCGATGGGCTCTGGTAACTAATAGTGCCATCCAGACCAATTAGAGTGACGACGTCGGAGGAGTTCTGCACCAGGGACCGGAAGCGGGACTCCTGGGCGCTCCGCTCGGCAAGGAGCCAGGCATTCTCCCGTAGGACCAGGATCTGCCGGGCCACCACGAGGCCGGTTAACCCTACGGCCGCAAAGATGATGGTGACCAGTGGGGTACCCCACGCTTCGCGCGCCGCGAACAGAAGCAGCCCGTAGCCGATGGCCACCGCGCCGTAAGGGAGGAGGCTGAACGGGCGACCGTCCCGCTTCGGGGGAAATCGAGGCTGGACCGGAAAGTCCGTGAGGCGGTACTGATACCATGCACCAGCGCCGAACGCGAGCGCGCTCACCGGCCACAGACCGTCAGTCCACGAGCCGCCCCGGTAACCACCGTTCAGAAGCGTATGGCCGTAGGCCAGATCTGCCAGCATGCCGATGATCAGACCGGTCACCAACAGGTAAAGCGGTCGGCGACATCGCGGGTCCGGTCCCTTGAACAGGGCCTGGGTTATCCCCAGCAGCAGAATCGCATCGCCGGCTGGGTACGCCAGAGACATCAGCCATAGGAAAGGGGGACTCTCTAGGCTCCTGCTCAATGGCCCGAGCACGAAATACCATCCGACCATCAACGCGGCCAAAATCACGATGGAAACGTCGAGCCAGAATTTGCGGCGGTCAATCCGGTCGGGCTCGAGGGTGGGGAAGCAAAGCAGCCCAGCGAACATCAGCGGGTAGTAACCGAGGTAGGCGACATCCGCGATCGAGGGAAAAGGGTCGGTCTTGCGCACCAGATCGACCCAGGCCCACAGGATCTCGCCGATTCCGAACGATGCCCACGCCAGACCGGTCCATCCCCAGCCCCGGCCGATCGCCGGTGGAATTGCAGGTTGGCGCGAGCTCCTCCAGCAGAGCCCCGCGGTAAGCGCATAGACCGGGATGGTCCCGAGTTCGATGATGTAGGGGCGGTATGGGGTGTCGAGCCCGGGAGCGGCGAGATACCAGAGATAGGCGAGCAGGTAACAGACGGACCCCACCGCAAGGAGGTCCCCCGGGTCCCTCCTGAATGTGGCCTTCATCCGCACCCCCGCTGATCGGCACCCGTCTACG
>JBGPJS010000229.1:0-6383 GCA_041485505.1 Gemmatimonadota bacterium
CGTCTGCTTCATGCCAAGGGAGATCTTTTCCTCGGTCTCGTCGACCTTGAGGACTACGGCTTCGATGGTCTCGCCGATGCTGACGATCTTGGAGGGATGGCGGACCGTCCGGGTCCAGCTCATCTCGGAGATGTGCACCAGCCCCTCGATGCCTGGCTCCAGCTCCACGAAGGCGCCGTAGTTGGTAATAGAGACCACCTTGCCCTGGACCCGGGTACCGACCGGATACTTGGCGGCGACGTTCTGCCAGGGATAAGCCATCAGCTGCTTCATGCCCAGGCTGATCCGTTCCCGCTGCCAGTCGATGTCCAGAATCTTGACCTCGACGTCCTTGCCGATCGCCACCATCTCGGTCGGATGGGACACTCGGCCATAGGACATGTCGGTAATGTGGAGCAGCCCGTCCACCCCGCCCAGATCGATGAAGGCGCCGAAATCGGTGATGTTCTTCACGATGCCGGTCCGCACCTGGCCGACGGCCAGGTCTTTCATTAAATGCTCGCGCTTGTGGGCCCGTTCGTTCTCCAGAATGACGCGCCGGCTTACCACGATGTTGCGCCGCCGCTTGTTGAGCTTGATGATCTTGAAGTCGTAGGTCTGGCCCAGCAGCTCGTCGATATTGGGCACTCGGCGCAGCGCAATCTGGCTGCCGGGAAGGAAGGCATCGACCCCCATGAGGTTCACCACCACGCCGCCTTTGATCTTCTTGACCAGAGTCCCCTGCACCGGCTGATCGCTCTCGTGGGCCATGCGGATCTTTTCCCAGACCCGCATGAAATCGGCCTTCTTCTTGGATAGGACGACGGCGCCTTCCTGGTCCTCCAGGTGCTCCAGGAAGACCTCGACCTCGTCGCCCACCGCGGGCGCGTCCTTGAACTCATCCAGCGGCACCGAGCCTTCGGACTTGAAGCCGACGTCCAGGATGACCGCGTTGTCGGTGATCCGGAGGACCTTGGACTTGACGATCTCCCCTTCGACAATGGCGGCCATGGTGCCCTCGTACATCGAGAGCATCTGCTCGTAGTCGGAGTCGGAATACTCTTCGTCGTAGAGATCCTGGCGGACGCGGAGACCGGTGGGAGAGACGAACTGGTCGGAGCTGGAGGGGAGTGAGTCGATCATAGGGAAGACGGAGGCCTCTGAAATCGCCGCACCGACCGGGCCGCGGGAAAAAGGGTAGAGCGCCCAGGCCGGCGGAAGTGCCGGGTTGGGGAGCCGGGGAAGATAGCGTTGGGATGGGAGGGGCGGTAGAGGCGGCCTCATCGGGCCGTCCTCTTGGGCTGTCGCAAAACCGCCCCTAACTGTCGCATTTGCGCCCTTACCTTTCGATCGAAGGACCCCGAGGATGGGGGTGCAGTACCACCCCAACCCTCGGAGGTTGTATGTCTCGATCGAAGATCGCCGCCCTGCTGGTCCTGACCCTCGGTGTCGCATTTGCGCAGGCCTGCGCCGATTCTACGGCACCATCGGCCACCACCCTCCATCAGCAGTGCACCCCGGAGGGCACCGGGTCAAGCACCCACTGTTGAGAGGTCCGCAAGGATCTCGGTTAGTTCGCTTGCACCAGATGGGTCTTGTCCCCCCTGCCGGGCCGATGGCCCGGTGGGGGCGGGCTGCATTGCGGCCTCGAGTCGCGCCTGCCAGTCAAAGAGGCGGTGCGCTATGGCAACCCGTTTTCCCTCTTCGAGCTGCTTGAGCGCGTCGCGCTCCCGTCCCTCGAGGCGCCGGAGCTCCGCCAGCTTGAAGCGGAAATCGCACCGCATGGAGGGCAGCATCCGCGGGTAGGCAAAGAGCAGCTCGCTGATCAGGCCCTGGGCTATGGCTCGCGATCCGCTCCTCCACTCCAATACCATCATTTCAATCTTGGCGTTGGCAATCTCCCGCCATTCCAAGTCGGCCGCGACTACCTGTCTCAAGCCATGGAGGGCCGGCAGGTCCCGATGGAGGGCCGCGAGGGTGACACAGAAATTGCCAAGCATCCGCATTTTCAGCTTCGGATCCGAATGCATCCGATGGCTGCGGAACGCGGCGCACGCGGCCCGCTCCGCGAATCCCAACCTCAGGAGCACGGCCGCCAGATCTCCCCAGGCGTGAGCCTCGATCTCCCCGCATCCGGCTAACTGGGCTTCGTGGATGATCCGCTCGAGACGCTGCCGGCCGACTCCCAGGTTGCCCAGGCCCCAGTCGATCGAGGCCAAGCCCAGGCGGGCCCGGAGCAGGGTCTCCTTCTCCCCGCCCTGCCCCGCGATCGTTGCGGCCTCGGTGTACGCCACGTCGGCCTGGGCCCACTGCGCCAGTCGCCAGTGCAGGCGCCCCTGCAGAATGGCCTGTTGGTAGCGATCGCCCGGGCATACCGGCGCCGCCATCTCGGACACTTCGATCGCCACCTCCGGCCAGGAATGATCGGCGAGCCATTCGGCGTAATGGAGTAAGCGGAGGGTCAACAGGATGCTGCGATTGTCATCCGCCGATTCCACGGCATCGAGGATGCAACGGAGATGCACAGCCTCCCCGCCGGCTTGGGGCAAGTCCGCCACCATTTGGCGAACGGTGGCGATTTCCTCCTCCGGCGGGCGGGTGGCTCGCCAACGCACGGCGAGGCGACTGACGCAATAGGAGGCCATCGCAGGCCAGCTGGCACTCCGGTCGGCCACTTCGATGCGATGAAGGAACGGAGCGTCTAACGCCAGATCGCGACCCGGCATCGCTTCAACCCTAGGCTCGCTTCGAACGTTTCTCATGTCTCCGCCCCTGCTTCGTTGATAGTCGTCCGACATCCTCCGCGGCCGCGGCGACCAGGTTCCGCAGCCAGTCTCTGGCCCACCCGTAACTCAGTGGCCGACCCGTCTCCATCATCGTGGCAAGCTCGTCGAGGACCTGGAGTCGCACTTCCTGAATGGCGGCGAGCGGCCCGGTCGGGCGACCGCTTGGCGGCCCAGCCTCCCCGAAGAGAAATCGTCGAATCTCGGACTTGTCCCGCCGGGGAGCTTCAGAGGTATCGAAAACCAGACTGGGCTCAATTCTCGGCTCCGGCACCCCCAAAGCGGCCGCGAGGGCTGCCAGGCTCTTCTGCTTCGGATCGCTCTTCTCGCCGAGGATACGACCAATCGTCGCCCGACTCAGGCCCGCCTGCACCGAGAGGAGCACCTCATTGGTGTTCCCGGTCTGTTCCATCGCGGTTTGAAGCCATACCGCTGCCGCCTCACGCAAAGACAAAGCGCCGCCCTTTGACAGGTGTCGGATGCTGTTTCCTATCGTCGCAAGCAATCCGAGATCGAGATAAGGAAGACCGATGCGACCCCCAAGGTACCTGCCACGGAGCCGCCCGCAAGCGGGCAGGGTGGACGGCCGCCAGCTTCACCTCGGCACCCCAGGGCTGGTCGAATTAGGAGCCCGCGAGGAGGCAGCGGATCTCGATCCCAATAGGCATACGAGTTCCACTTCCGGACGATCTTGCCGTGCCGCACCTGAACGACTCATGGCGCGGATGTCTTTCAGGTTGAACCCGTCAATCATTCGTTCGACCACCCGCTCCGGCAGGGTATCGTCGGCCGTTTGAGCCGAGGCTGTGCGGGACAGATAGGCTCAGGTCGGGATGAGACGCTACCGGGGTGACCGGAGCGTGGCACTCATCCTCACTTCGGCCCCCCCGGGCTGGTCGAAATAGGAGGTCGCGATGAGGATGAGCGTGAGGAGTGCGACGGCCAGCGGCACGCCGGCTGCGACCCAGGGCCGGGGCCCGACATCCGATGCAGCGGAACCAGGCTTGACGAGGCACCAGAGGGCAAGGGCGGCGGTGAGGATCGGGAGCGGGACGGCCACCAGCGCCTCCCGCCAATACAACTGCGGCACGCTCCGCATCGCGCCCGCGAGGGTGATGACATAGGCAATGAGGGCGCCAACGATGGCCAGGATCCAGGCGAGGACGATCATGGGCGGTTCACCCGCCGGGGGGTTGAACAAGGGGTCAAGGAACCGGGATGTCGGCCCTGTCAGGAGTCTTGGGCCTTCTTCGCCAGCGCTACAATCCGCTCGACCTGCTGCTCGAAGCTCAACTCGGTGCCATCCAGCGCCACCGCATCCTCCGCCATCCTGAGCGGCGCCACCGGTCGACTCGAATCCCGCCGGTCCCGCTCGGCGAGCAGGGCCGTCTCCCGCTCCAGCTCGGCGGGAGCGACGGCCTGGCCCCGCTGCAGCAGCCGGCGCTCGGCCCGGGTGCGGGGGGATGCGGTAAGAAAGATCTTGAGTCTCGCGTCCGGAAACACCACGGTCCCGATATCTCGCCCGTCCACCACGACCGACTGGCCGGCGCGGGCCAGCGCCCGGAGCCGGCCGTTGACCCACTCGCGCACCTGGGGTAGCGCCGAGACCGCGGAGACCGCGCCGGTCACCTCAGCGGTGCGGATGGCCAGGTCAACCGGCTCCCCGTCCAGGTAAACGCCGAAGCCTTCACCGTCGAACTGCAGCATCAGGCCCCGACGCTCCGCGGCCAGCAGGACTCGGTTCGGGTCCGGCGATTCCGGCGCCCGGCCGGTCCGATCCCGCTCCTGCAGCGCGACGAGGGTGACCCCGCGATACAACGCGCCCGAGTCGAGGTGGGCAAATCCCAGCTCCCGGGCCACGGCCCGCGCGGTGCTGGACTTCCCGGAGGCGGCCGGGCCGTCGATGGCGATGACATGGCTGCTCACGCCAAGACCCGGTAAGCGGTGAGCGGTGAGCGGTGAGCGGGAGCTGAGTTGCCCATCCGAGCCCCGGACCGTGATAGGGAGACCCCCCGCTCACCGCTCACCGCTTAGCGCTCACTTTGATGGCTCTCAACATCTCCGGAAACCCCGGAAACGAAACCGCCGCACACGCCATGTCGTCGATCCGCACTCTGGCGCCCGGCAGCGTGCCCAGGACGGCGAAGGCCATGGCGATCCGGTGATCGCCGTGGCTGCAAACCCGGCCGCGAGGAGGCGCCTGCGACCCGTCGATCTCGAGACTATCCCCCG
The DNA here is from genome assembly GCA_041485505.1 of Gemmatimonadota bacterium. Taxonomy (GTDB): domain Bacteria; phylum Gemmatimonadota; class Gemmatimonadetes; order Gemmatimonadales; family GWC2-71-9; genus JBDUEA01. The sequence continues at coordinate 4,995 of JBGPJS010000229.1, forward strand.
ACACTTCCGCCCGACCCCCCACCGACCGGATATTCTCGGCCAGGAGACTCAGGCGATCGCTTTCCTTCACGCGGAGTTCTCCCACCTCGCGGAAGATCGTGGTCCCCGCGGCTCGGGTAGCCAGCACCGCCAGCAGGGGGATCTCGTCGATCAGCGCCGGGATCTCCGCGGGCATTACTTCGGTGGCGCGGAGCTCAGCCGGCCTCGCGACGAGATCGCCCACCGGCTCATGGAAGTGTTCCTCCTGGTTCTCGATCTCGATCCGCGCCCCCATTCTCTGCAACACCCGCAGAAAGCCGGTTCGAGTGGGATTGAGCCCGACCCCCGCGACCCGCAGTTCCCCGCCCTGCGCCAGCACCGCGGCGCCAACCGCAAAGGCCGCAGACGAAGGATCGCCGGGAATCTGCATATCGAATGGTCTGAGCTTGCCCGTCGGGGCCAACCGGACCCATCCGGCAGCTTCGGTCACCTCGAAGCCGAAGGCCCGTAACAGCCGCTCGGTGTGGTCGCGGGAGCGGCCCTGGGGCTCGTGGACCTCGACCTCCACCCTTCCCGCCACTCCGGCCAGCAGCAGGCAGCTCTTGATCTGGGCGCTGGAGACGGGCATCTCGTGCCGCAGGGGCCGGAGGCGACCGCCGCGGATGGTGAGTGGGAGCCCGTCGAGCTCCGGCTGGTCGAAACTCGCGCCCATAGCGGCGAGCGGCCGGGTCACTCTTCGCATGGGGCGACGCCGGAGTGAACGGTCACCGGTCAGGGTGGCCTTGAATGGATGACCCGCGAGGAGACCAAGCAGCAGGCGCGCCGTGGTGCCCGAGTTGCCGCAATTGAGCACCTCCGCCGGGACCCGCAGCCGGCCGTTGCCCGCGATCCGGGTGGTGGCACCGGCCCGAAGTGGAGTGATCTCGGCGCCCAACTGCCGCAGCACCCGCGCCGTCGAGCGGGCGTCAAGAGAGGTCAGCACCCCGCCGAGCCGAGTCTGGCCCCGGGCCATGGCACCGAGGAGCAGCGCGCGGTGGGTAAGACTCTTGTCTCCGGGGACCCGGATGGTTCCGGCAACGATCACGAGCGTAACACTTTCACCGGTCTCCTCTGCTTCCGGGGTGGGCAAGCTCAAGAAATCCGCCCCCGGTGCCGATTGTATCAGCACCAAGTCTGCAGGTCGTGCGGGACCCCCCGGAGTCGGAGCCAGCGAGAGGCTGCAATGGTACCCGTGAACCTGTCCTCGATCAACCGAGCCGCGTGATGGGTCAAAACCGCGACGAACTGGTGGGCGCCTACGACGGCGTCTTGAAGCAGGAGGCCGACAGGCGGGCGGCAAAGCCTGCCCCGGAATCAGCCTCGAGCAGCACCGGGAAATTGATCGTCGCGGTCGCCCTGGTGCTCTTCCAG
>JBGPJS010000230.1:0-6381 GCA_041485505.1 Gemmatimonadota bacterium
CCTGCCGTGATCCGTAGGCGTTATACAACGCCTGCTCGATCTGGTCCGCCGAGATGCCCAGCGAGGCCGCGCGGTCCCGGTTGATCTGCACATCCACCTGGGGACTCCTGATCTGCAGGTCGGTGGTGACATCCTGCAGTCCGGGGATGGCCTGCATTCGGGCCAGGAGTTTGGCCGAGGCATCGTAAAGCGTCGCGATGTCGGGAGCCTGCAGCGTGAACTGGTAGAGGCTCTTGGAGGACCGGCCCCCGATGTTGATCGGCGGTGGATTGGTCAGGTACACCCGGGTCCCCGGCAGCACGGCCAGCTTCTGGCCCAGTTCCTGGATTACCTGATCGGCGCTCAGCTTCCGCTCCGAGCGGGGCTTGAGGTGGATCAGCAACCGGCCCTGGTTGACCGTCGGGGTACGGCCGCTGGCCCCGATGGCGGACATGAAGGCGCCGACGTTCGGATCCTGTTTGACAATGTCGGCCACCTGCTGCTGGTGCTCCCGCATGGCCTCGAACGAGGTGCCTTCGATGGTCTCCGTGGTGCCGGAGATCAGGCCCTGATCCTCGCTCGGCAGGAAGCCTTTCGGAATCAGAACCGCCAGTCCGATGGTTCCCAGGAGAATGAGGGCCGAGCAGGCCATGGCCAGCCGGCGATGGGCCATGACCCAGTCGAGGCTTCGGAGGTAGGCGGCGAGCCAGCGCTCATAGATTCGCTCGGTTGCCAGGTAGAGGCGCCCGTGCCGCTCCTCGCCGCGCGGTTTGAGGAACCGGCTGCAGAGCATCGGGGTCAGGGTGAGGGAGACCGCCCCGGAGACCAGGATGGCCACTCCGATGGTCACCGCGAACTCGTGGAACAACCGCCCCACCAATCCACTGAGGAAGAGCAGCGGAACGAACACCGCCACCAGCGACAGTGTCATCGAGAGAATGGTGAACCCGATTTCCCGGGAGCCGCTGAGCGCCGCCTGGAAGACCGGCTCCCCCTTCTCGATGTGCCGGACGATGTTTTCCAGCATGACGATGGCATCGTCCACCACGAAGCCCACCGACAGGGTAAGGGCCATGAGGGAGAGGTTGTCCAGGCTGTACCCCAGCAGGTACATCACCGCGAAGGTGCCCACCAGGGACATCGGCAGCGCCAGGCTGGGGATGATCGTGGCCGAGAGATTCCGCAGGAACAGGAAGATGACCAGGACCACCAGGCACAACGTGAGAAAGAGGGTGAACTTCACATCGCGCACCGACTGCTCGATCGAAACCGAGCGATCGTACAGCGTAAGAACCTGTACCGAGGGCGGGAACTGGGATTGCATCTGCGCAATCGCCGCCTTGACCGCCTCGGCCACCTTCACGGTATTGGTGCCGGGCTGACGCTGGACCGACAGGACGATGGAGCGGGTCCCGTTGAACCAGCTGGCGACCCGGCTGTCCTGCACCCCGTCGAGCACCTGCCCCACGTCCTGGAGCCGCACCGGGGCGCCGTTCCGGTAGGCCACCACGAGGGGCTGGAAGGCCTGGGCGTCCCGCAATTGACCGTTGGCCTGCACCGAGTACGCCTTCTCGGTGCCCCACAGCACGCCGGTGGGGAGGTTGACGTTGCTGGTGCTGACGGCAGCCACCACCTGATCGATGCCGATCTTCCGCGCCGCGAGCGCCTGCGGATCGAGCTGGATCCGTACGGCGTATTTCTGGGAACCGTTCACCTGAACCTGGGCCACACCGGTGACGGTGGAGATCCGCTGCGCCAGGAAGGTCTCGGCATACTCGTCGAGCTGCGAGAGCGGCATCGTCGCCGAGGTGAGCGCGAAATACAGAATCGGCGAGGCGGACGGATCCGACTTCTGGTAGGACGGCGGGAGGATCCCCTGAGGCAGCTGCCGCAGGGTCTGCGAGATGGCGGCGTTGACGTCCTGGGCGGCGGCGTCGATGTCCCGCTCGAGATCGAACTGCAGGGTGATGCTGGTCGCCCCCTGAGCGCTGGAGGAGGTCATCCCGCTCACCCCGGCAATGGTCGAGAACTGCTTTTCCAGCGGGGTGGCCACTGCGGAGGCCATGGTCGCGGGACTGGCACCCGGAAGCGACGCGCTCACCGAAATGGTCGGGTAGTCCACCGTGGGGAGGTCACTGACTGGCAGCGACCGGTAGGCCACCAACCCGAAGATCAGGGCCCCCGCCATGACCAGCGTGGTCATGACCGGCCTTCGGATGAAGAGCTCGGCGATGTTCACCGGCCCGCCCCCGGCGCGCCTGCCGGCGCCCGATTGATCTCGACCCGGGCCCCCGCCGTCAGGCGGAGCTGGCCATCGGTCACCACGATTTCACCGGCAGACAGGCCCTTGTCGATGACGGCGACATCGCCCACGGTCCGTCCCACCGTGACCAGTCGGGTGTTCGCCGAACTGTCGGCCGCTATCACGAACACATAGGAGCCCTGCTGCCCCGACACCACCGACTGGGCCGGCACCACAATCGCAGCCCGTTGGACATAGAGCTGAAGTTTCACGGTGACGAACTCCCCGGGCCAGAGAGTTCCATCCGGATTGCTGAACAGCCCCTTGAGCTGGAGCGTCCCGGTGATGGTGTCCACCGCGTTGTCGATGAAGGACAGAGTGCCGTCGATCGGGTCCGGGGCGGCGTTCGGCACCTGGACCCGGACCACCGGCTTGTCGGTCCGATATCGCTGAATCACTGGGAGACTGGCTGAAGGAACCGCAAACCGTACCAGAATGGGATGGATCTGGTTGATCACCACGAGGGCCGTCGATCCACCCGCGTGAACCAGGTTCCCCTGCCGGACCAGCAAGCTTCCCACTCGGCCGGTGATTGGCGCCCGGATGCTGGCGAACTCGAGGTTGAGCCTGGCGTTCTCCACAATGGCGCTGTCCCCTTGAAGCGTGGAACGGAGCGACGCCGCGGTGCCTTTCACCTGATCGTATTGCTGCACCGTGACGTAGTCCTTCTGGGCCAGCGCGGCGTAGCGCTCCACATCAAGCTCGGCGTTGCGAAGCTGCCCGGCGTCCCGGTCCAGGATCGCGCGGGCCTGAGCCAGCGCGGCCTGGTAGGGGCGGGGATCGATCTCGAAGAGCACCTGGCCGGAGCGCACCTCGTCGCCTTCCTTGAAGTTGACCCGGCTGAGGATGCCACTTACCTGGGACTGCACCGCCACGGTCTGGAGCGGTTCCACCGTACCGGTGGCGGCGATTTCATACGGAATGGCCCGCTGCTCCACCGTGGCCACTGTCACCGGGATCAGGGTCGGGGGGGCGGGTGGCTTGGAGCCGCAGCCGAGGCCGGGCAGGGCGCCGAGTGCGGCGGCCAAGGGCAGAGGGAACCGGCCTTTCATCGTGGAATCGTTCCGGTCGAATCGGTGGTAAGGTGGAGCGGGCTCTGGCCGTGGAGGTCCAGCAAGCCGGTATCGTGCGCCAATTGGGCCAGGGCCGTCGACCAGATCCACCGCGCCTGAACCTGCTGGGCCCTGGCGTCGGCGAGCGCGCTCTGGGCCGCCAACAGGTCGAGCAGACCGCCGACTCCGGCCTTGTAACGGGCCAGCGCTACCTCCTCCGATTGCTGCGCGCTGGCCAGAAGATCGTCGGCCGTGGCAACCCGACGCGTCGCCGTCTGGAAAGCGTAGTAGGCGCTGAACACCTGGAAGACCACCTGAGACTGGAGACTCTCCGACCTGCTTCGGGCGGCCTCCGCCTGCGCCTCGGCCTGCTCCTGATTGTACTCCCTCGAGAAGCCGGCGAAGAGGGGAATCTGCAGGGTCAGCGTCGCCGAGTAACTGTTACCGCTGGTCTTCTGGGTCGAAGTGGTCACATAGGTCCGCCCCACGGTTCCGCCCAGCACAAGCGAAGGAAGCCGCTGGGACCGCAGCTCGCCGATTCGAGCCCGGGCCTCCAGGTAGTCCGCCCGGGCCGACGCGAGATCGGGCCGCAGCTGCACGGCCTGGTCGATCAGGACGTCCACGCTGTCGGCGATGCCCGCGACCGGGTGATCGCTCGGAGGATCGATATCGTAGGGCAGATTGGCCGGCAGCCCCATCGACACCGCCAGGGCACCACGGGTCGTCAGGATCGAACCCTCGGTCGTCTCCAGCGCGAGCTTTGCCTGAGAAAGGGCCGTCCTGGCCTGGAGCACCTCCGCAATGGTGCCGACACCCACCCGGTGGCGCTCCTCCGCCGCCTCCAAGTTGGTCTCAGCCTCCTTGAGCGTGGTCCGCTGCGCGGCGTAGAGCGCCTTGGTCCCCAGATACTGGTCGTACGCCGCTTCGACACTGAGGACGACATCCTGGATTGTGGCATCATGGGTCCAGTCGGCGGAGAGCAGCGCCTGCCGGGCCCCTTCAACGCCCCCGGAGCGACCGCCGAAGTCAAAGAGGAGCCACGAAAGGGTGGCACCGGGCCCGTAGGTGGTCTGCCGTACGGCCACCCGCCCCTGGGAAGCCACCGACTTGAGGCGGGTTCCGAAAAAGCTGGCGTCGAGGCGAGGGTAGTAGTCCCCTCTCGAGGATCCGTACGCCGCCGCGGCGGCGCGGGCGTTGGCCCAGGAGATCCTGGTCGCGGGATTCTTCTGAAGCGCCAGGTCCACGATGTCGATCAGGCTGAGATGATTCACCCGATCACCGAGATCGAGTGGCATGGCGAGGGAAGCATGAGCGGTGCTATCACGGGCGGGCTCCGGAGGCGGCGACCAGCGTTGATCGGGGGCGGCCGGGACCCCGGCGACGCCGTCCACCGAGGGGAGCCCGGGGGCACAAGCGGCGAGACCGAGAAGGACGGTGGCGCTGGCCCTGGGCCAGAGGAAGGGGACGCGGGACAGGCTGAACCTCCTGGCGATGACGTTCGGGACCAGAGGCGGACGACCTTCAATCCCAGAAAGATTCAGTATTGCCTGAACATACTGAAACGCATTAATGTTGCAAGCACCCCGAACCGGAGCCTTCTGTGCCAGCGCGCCCCGCCCAGTTCGCCGAAAAGATGGGCCTCTTCTTCGAGAGCGAGGGCTTTCCCCGGATCACGGGCCGCATCTTCGGTCTCCTGCTGCTGAGCGCCACGGCCCTCTCCCTGGATGACCTCGCGGCCCGGCTGGGCGTCAGCAAGGCCAGCGTCAGCACCGATGCCCGGCTGCTCGAGCGCCGGGGACTCCTCGAACGGGTCGGACCGGCGACCGCCGGGACTACTACCAGATCTCCGAGCACCTTCCGATCCATACCATGGAACTGCGCCTGGAACGGATGCGGAAATTTCGCGCCTTGGTCGGGGAGGCCCGGGAGACCCTGCCGCTCAAGGACCGCCGGGTGCGGGGGCGGCTGGCCGAGATTCATGACGCCTACCGGCGGATGCTCGAGGTCATCGCGGCGGCGCTCGAGGAGTGGAAGCGGCACGTTGCGGCGGTTGGATCGAAGTAGCGGCTCGACTCTCAGCCCGGTTGTTCACCGGTTCCGCTGTTGCACGATCTCCCGCAAGCGGAATCGCTGGATCTTTCCGGTGGCGGTTCGGGGCAATTCCGCGACGAACACGATCCAGCGCGGATACTTGTACGGAGCCAACCGCTCCTTCACAAACTCCTTCAGCTCCTTCTCCAGTTCAAGCGAAGGTGCCAGACCGGCCACCAGGACCACGAACGCGATGGGCTTCATGAGCTCGTCGGCATCGGTGGCGCCGACGACGCCCGCCTCCAGCACCGCCTCGTGTTCGACCAGGGCGTTCTCGACCTCCACCGGAGAGACCCAGATCCCACCCGCCTTGATCATGTCGTCGGAACGGCCGCTGCACCAGAAATAGCCGTCCCGATCCCGCCGGTAGCGGTCGCCGGTGCGGATCCATTCGCCGGTGATGGCCTCCTGGGTGCGCTCATGCTGGTTCCAGTAGCCGGCGCAGATGCTGTCGCCCTTGATGAGCAGATGGCCGACCTCACCTTCCGACACCTCCCGGCCGTGATCGTCCACTATGCGGGCCGCGTAACCGGGGACGATCTCGCCGCTGCTCCCGGGGCGCGCCCGCCCCGGCCGGTTGGCGATGAACATGTGACAGGCCTCGGTGGTCCCGATCCCGTCGAGAATCTCCAGTCCGAAGCGCGCCAGCCAGCGATCGTAGATAGCCCGCGGCAACGGTTCTCCGGCGGAGAGGCAAAGCCGGACCGACGAGAAATCGGCGGCGGTCACGCTGGCGGGGAGTTGGAGCAGCGCCGCGTAGGTCGTCGGTACCGCGAAGAAGAGCGTCGGGCGCTCCCGCCGGATGATCTCGATGACGGCCTGGGGTTCGGGACGGCCCGCCAGGAGCACCGCCGCGGCGCCCACGGCGAACGGGTAATAGAGCGCGTTGCCCAGTCCGTAGGCGAAGAAGAGCTTGGCCACGGAGAAGCAGCGATCCGCGGGGCCGATGCCGAGCAC
>JBGPJS010000231.1:0-6381 GCA_041485505.1 Gemmatimonadota bacterium
GCGGTCCTTTCGCACGTCGTAATCGACCCCGCTGGCCCGGAGCATGGGGCCGGAGAGCGAATAGTTGATGGCCTCGTCGTGCCCGATCACCCCGACGTTCTGGGTGCGTCCGCACCAGATGGCGTTCCGGGTGAACATCGTGTCCACCTCGTCGAGCACCTTGGGAAAGGTCCGGCAGTAGTCCCCGAGGCTCGCCTCGAAGCCGTCGGGAATGTCCGCCATCATGCCGCCCACCCGGGTCAGGCTGGTGGTCAGGCGCGCGCCGGTCCAGGCCTCCTGCAGATTGTAGATTCGCTCCCGCTCGTAGAACGACCAGAGGAAGGGCGTGAACGCCCCCAGGTCGATCCCGGTGGTGCCCAGCCAGACGAGATGCGAGATGATCCGGCTCATTTCGCAGGCGATCACCCGAAGCACCGTGCACCGCTCGGTGATCTCGATGCCCATCAGCTTTTCGGCCGCCAGCGCCAGACAGACATTGTTGGCCATCGGCGACAGGTAGTCGGTCCGGTCGGTTAGCGGGATGATCTGGTTGTAGTGGCGATACTCGCCCAGCTTTTCGAAGCCCGAATGCAGGTAGCCGATGTGGGGAATGCAACGGATGACCGTTTCCCCCTCGAGCTCCAGCACCAGACGGAGGACCCCGTGGGTGGCGGGGTGCTGGGGGCCGATGTTGACCAGCATCGGCTCGGCCCCGAACTCGTCGTTGGGATCGCCCCGGCCCGCCACCCCGAGCGGCACCCGCGAGGGGCGGCCCTGGGCGTCGAGTGACGGGGTAGAAAGCGCCATCTCGAGGGTCCGGGGGGTCATAGCACCTGCCCCCGGTCTCCCAGGGAGAGCCGCCGCCGGACATCGTCGGGCAGCTCGTCATAGGCCTCCGCGATGGTCAGCTCCTCGATCGAGTAGTGCGCCTCGGGATTGGCGGCCAGCGCCTGGCGGGTCTGTTCGGCGCGGGTAAAGTGGCCCCGGAGCGGGAAATCCTTGCGGAGCGGAAAGCCCTCCGCGTAGGTCTCCCACATGAGGATTCGACGCAAGTCGGGGTGCCCTTTGAACGTGATGCCGAACATGTCGAACACTTCCCGCTCCAGCCAGTCGGCGCCCTTCCAGAGGTCGAAGACCGAATCGACGTCAAGCGCCGCGGACTTGTCGAGCGGAATCTTGATCCGGAGATCGGCCTTTCGGGACAGCGAGCGAAGCTGATACACCACTTCGAGCGCGCGCTCCGGGTCCCGGTAGTCCACCGCCGTGATGTCGGTCAGATAATTGAATTCCTGCGCCGGGGAGTCGCGCAGCCAGGCCAGAATGTCGTGGGCGCGCCCCCGATCCACCCAGGCGATCGTGTCGCCGCAGGAAACCTGGCTCCGGAGGATCGATGAGCCGAACGCGGCCTGGAGCGCCGCGACGGAGGGTGAGGCTCCGCTCACGCGGACCTCGTCTGGTGCACCGAGTTGCCGAAGGGCTCCGAGATTTCGTCGATCTTCTCGGGGGGCAGGTAGAATCCCCGCTCGTCCATCAGGTGCTCGACCCGGAGGGTGGGGTCGGCCAGGCTCTCGCCCCGGATTTTCTTCTGGAGCATCGTGATGCCGTAGATGAGGCCCTCGGGGCGCGGCGGGCAGCCCGGAACGTACACATCGACCGGAATGATGGTGTCGATGCCCTGCACCATCGTATAGGTGTCGAAGATGCCGCCGGTCGACGCGCAGGCCCCCATGCTGATCGACCACTTGGGCTGGGGCATCTGGTCCCAGATCCGGCGGATGATCGGCGCCAGCTTGAACGGCAGCCGGCCGGCACAGATCAGGAGATCGGCCTGGCGGGGCGAGAAGCTCATCCGCTCCATGCCGAATCGGGCCAGATCGAAGCGCCCCGCGGCGCTGGCCATGAATTCGATGGCGCAGCAGGCCGTTCCGAACGGCATGGGCCAGAGCGAATTGGCCCGGCCCCAGTTGGCAATCCAGGACAGCTTGGTGGTCAGGAAATTGGGGGAGACTCCAGCGAGCTCGGCCTCGGTCGGCTCCCGGTCGGCCTCCGGTGTGGTCAATCCCATTGCAGCGCCCCGCGTTTCCAGATGTACACGTACCCGACGCCCAGGACGAGGATGAAGACGAACATCTCGACGATCAGGAGCCCGCTGATATCCGCGAGCTGCCGGAACGCCACCGCCCAGGGAATCATGAACACCGTCTCGATGTCGAAGATGATGAACAGCATCGCCACGAGGTAGAACTTGATCGAGAAGCGCTCCCGGGCATCGCCCAGGACCGGAATGCCCGACTCGTACGGCGCCGACTTGACCGGGGTTCTCCGGTAGCTCGACAGGACGTGGGAGAGCGCCAATATGAGGATGGCGTTCGCGACCACGAAAGCGATCAGGACGAGGAGCGGAACGTAGGGTTGGAGCATTCCGAAGGGTGTGGGTTGACGGAACCGGAAACCCAAGGCCCAATTGTAACTCGCAGGGGTGTTCAGTTCAACCGGCCCGGTGGGGCAACTTTCGGCGGGGGTTATATTTAGCCTTCCCGGCTCCTTGACTCTCTAGCCCTGGCACCCATGTCCATCAAATCCGACCGCTGGATCCGCCGGATGGCGCGCGAGCACCAGATGATCGACCCGTTCACCGACCGCCAGGTGCGCGAGACCGACGCCCGGGGCAAGAAGGTCATTTCCTACGGCGTGAGCTCCTACGGCTACGACATGCGGGTGGCCCCGGAATTCAAGATCTTCACCAACGTGCTCTCGGCGATCGTGGATCCCAAGGAGTTCGACCCCAAGAGCTTCGTGGAGTACGAGGGAGAGGTGTGCATCGTCCCGCCCAACAGCTTCGCGCTGGCCCGCTCGGTGGAGTACTTCAGGATCCCCCGCAACGTGCTGACCATCTGCCTCGGTAAATCCACTTACGCCCGCTGCGGCATCATTACCAACGTGACGCCGTTCGAGCCCGAGTGGGAAGGCTTCGTCACCCTGGAGATCAGCAACACCACTCCGCTTCCGGCCAAGATCTACGCCAACGAGGGCATCTGCCAGGTACTCTTCTTCGAGGCGGATGCCGACGATGTCTGTGAGACCAGCTATGCGGACAAGAAGGGCAAGTACCAGAAGCAGACCGGAGTCACTCTACCGAAGCTCTAGAAGCTCCAAAATGATGAAAGACCGTATGCGCTACGCGGCCGTGACCGCTTGCCTGCTGATCCAGCCACTCACCCTCCTCTGGCCGGCCGGAGTTGACGCCCAACAGCCGGCGGGGCCTGCGCCGGTGCAGCCCGCCCGGCCATTGCAGCTGCCCACTCTCCGGCCCGCGGTCGCGGATACCGGCATCTTCAGCCCTCTGCCCTTCCCGCCGGGAAATCAGATCCGGCAGGCCGACGGCGCCCCGGGAAAAGAGTACTGGGAACAGCGGGCCGACTATCAGATCCGGGCTACGCTGGACACTGCGGCCAAGCGGATCACCGGCAGTGAGACCATCCGCTATACCAACAACTCACCCGACACCCTGCGGTTCGTCTGGATGCAGCTGGACCAGAACCTGTTCCGGCCGGGGAGCACGGGATCGTTACTCTTTGCCTCGGAGAGCCGCTTCGGCGGGGCGGGATTCGAGGGCGGTTTCGACATCAACACGATCACGCAGTGCGGCGGGGTAGCCGTTCGACCCAAAGCCAAACGGCGGGTAGGCGTGAGGCGTGCCGCACCCGACAGTGCGGCTATTGTCACGGACTGTTCCCGGGCGGCGCGGGTGTCGCCCCTGCGGACCCGGGTCGATGACACGATGATGTACGTAGACCTGGCTGATCCCATTCCCCCCAGAACCTCGACCCTCCTCGAGGTTTCCTACGGCTTTAACGTCCCGGAGCATGGCGCCGACCGGATGGGGCGGGACGGCAGTCTCTACGAGATCGCGCAGTGGTACCCCCGCATGGCCGTTTACGATGACGTCCACGGCTGGAATACCGACCAGTACCTGGGCCAGGGCGAGTTCTACCTGGAATACGGCAACATCGAGTACGAGGTCACCGTCCCCGCCGGATACATCGTGGCCGGGACGGGGCTGCTGCAGAATCCGGCCGACGTGCTCACCAGCACCCAACGCGAGCGGCTGGCGGCGGCCATCAAATCCGACACCACCGTCCATATCGTGACCCAGGCCGAGCTGGCCTCGGGGACCGCACGCCCGACCCGGGATGGATCGTTGACTTGGCGGTTCAGGGCTGAAAACGTCCGCGACGTAGCCTGGGTGGCGTCACCGGAGTACCTGTGGGATGCCTCGGGCTGGGAAGGAGTGCTGGCTCAGGCGTATTACCGGCCGACCGCCGTCGATCCGTGGAGTGACGCAGCCAAGATGAGCCGCTACTCCATCCAGGAGTACAGCACCCGGTGGTTCAGCTATCCCTATCCGCAAATCTCCGCCGTGGAGGGTCCGGTCTCAGGCATGGAGTACCCCATGCTCGCCATGGAGGCCCGAGGGGATGACGGTCCCGATCTCTACAATGTGCTCACTCACGAGATCGGCCACATGTGGTACCCCATGGTCGTGGGCTCCGATGAGCGACGCTACGCCTGGATGGATGAGGGCTTCAACACCTTCATCAATACGTTTTCGGAAGAGGGTTATTGGAAGCGGGATGATTCGGCCGTTCGGCAGCGGGAGCGGCTGCTGGTCATCGGTGTGGACCAGATGCCGACGGCCCAGCCGATTCTCACGCCGGCCAACCGGTACAAGACCAGCAACAATCTCCTCACCCTGGCCTACGTGAAGCCTTCGATCGCGCTCCTCACCCTCAGGAGCAAGGTGCTTGGCCCCCAGGTGTTCGACAGCGCGTTTCGGGAATACACCCGGCGCTGGGCGTTCAAGCATCCCCAGCCCGCCGATTTCTTCCGCACCATGGAGGAAGTCTCCGGTCGCGACCTCGCCTGGTTCTGGCGTGGGTTCTTCTACACGACGGCGGCGCTCGACCAATCGGTCGAGGGTGTGAAGCAGGAGCCCGATGGGTCGGCCCAAGTGACCCTGGTCAATCTGGGTGACGCAGTCATGCCGGTGGAGTTGGAGCTGGGCTTCGACGACGGCACCACCCAGCTGGTAAAGCTCCCGGTCGAGATCTGGTATGGGGGGAATCGGTATGTCTATCAAGTCAAACCGGGGAAGACCATCGTGACCGCGCGGGTCAATCCCGACGGTACGTTCCCGGATGCGGTCACTACCAACGATGCCTGGAAGCGCCCGGCCACCACGGCAACGCCGTAGCGGTGACTTACTCGGTCCTTAACTGCCAGAGCCCACTTAGCATATCAATCGCATAGAGCGACCCATTCGCCAGCTGCACCCCCCAGGTGAACGTATCACCCGCGCCACCCGGACGTATGCCACCCAACACCCGGCCGGAGAGATTCCCCGCCAACGTGCCAGAGACGTCGAGTGCCACTACACCCCCGTTGTAGTACGCGGCGTAAAGGATCTGTTTCTCTTCGTCCATCCAGAAGTTGTGGGTACCCGCGCTGGTAAAACGAAGGAAGGCGACTTCGCGCGGGTGGGCGAGATCGGCCACGTCCACCACGTGGATGTCTCCGCTGGATTTGGAGCCGACCACGCCCGGCCCCTCCTGGCCGATGAAGAGATACCGCCTCTCTCCCATCACCGGATTGTGGAACCACCAACCGTTGTGCACCGCAGGACCGCCGGCAATTCTGTCGTCCGAGGTTACCAGCCGGCTGATCTCCACCGGAGCCGCAGGTGTCCCGCCCCGGATCCCATTCCCCACATCGTAGATGATGACGCCGGTGTTCCAGGCGAAGACGAAGGCAATCCCGTCCCGAACGAAGGTGTCGTGGATGCCATAGTTGCGGGGGACCGGTACTCTGGCGACGAGCGTCGGGGCGGCTGGGTCGCTGATGTCATAGATGAGGAGCGCTGGGTCTTCTGCCGGCGTGGCATCAGTGCCCGGGTTTCGAGCCGCGAAGGCGTAGAGTCGCCCGCCGATCGCGGACAACGTCACCGTATGTACTCCAGCCCTTCCGACCAGGGCGGATCCTACCGGCGTCGGCTGAGCCGGATCGTTCAACCCATAGAGAAAGATCCCTCCATTGCTCCCCCGCTCGCCGCTCAGCACCAGAAGCTGACCGTCATCGCTGACCTGGAGGTCGCTGACCGTGCCGATTCCCGGGACCGTCACTGAGCCGACCAGCGACGGGGCACCAGCAGCATCGAGCGCCCACACCTTCATCACATTGCCGATGTTTCCGCGATTTCCCCACGTACCGGTGTAGGCGTAGTTGCCGTGGACCCAGAGGTCGGAGCTGTAGCGCTCCAGAACGTTGTTGCCTCCCCCGACGATGGTGAACCCTGTCCCATCGGGGGGAAGCGATGGCCCCGATGAGTCCTGACAGCTGAGGAGA
>JBGPJS010000232.1:0-6359 GCA_041485505.1 Gemmatimonadota bacterium
GCTGTTTCTGCTCCAGCCAGGACGAGTAGTTCCCCTCCCAGGGAATCCCCGCCCCCTGATAGAGCTCCAGGATCCACTTGGCGACATTGTCGAGGAAGTAGCGGTCGTGGGTGACCGCCACGACCGTTCCCGGGAACTCGGCCAGGTAGCGCTCCAGCCACCAGACGCTCTCGGCGTCGAGATGATTGGTGGGTTCGTCCAGGAGGAGCATGTCCGGCTCCGAGAGAAGTAGCCGGCAGAGGGCGACCCGGCGCCGCTCGCCCCCGGAGATCCTCGAGACATCGGCATCCCCGGGCGGCAGGCGGAGCGCATCCATGGCAATGTCGATCTTGTGGTCCAGCTCCCAGAGTCCGAGGGCGTCGATCCGCTCCTGCACTCGGCCCTGCTTCTCCAGCAGCCGGTTCATCTCGTCGTCGCCCATTGGTTCGACGAATTTCATCGAGATCGCGTTGAATTCGTCGAGCAACGCCCGCTGCTCGGCCACGCCCTCCTCGACGTTGCCGCGCACGTCCTTCGCGGAATCCAGCTGGGGCTCCTGCGAGAGGTGGCCGATCCGGATGCCCGGGAGGGGCCGGGCATCACCCTGGAAGTCGGTGTCGACCCCGGCCATGATGCGGAGCAGTGTGCTCTTCCCGGCGCCGTTGGCCCCGAGGACGCCGATCTTGGCGCCGGGGTAGAATGCGAGGTAGATGCCCTTGAGGATCTCGCGGGAGGGGGGCACGACCTTGCGCAGGTCGCGCATGGTGAAAATGTATTCGCCGGCCATAGGGGCGGGAAAATACTACGATGGATCACAATCCCGTAGGGGCGGCGCCCTGTCGCGCCCGCCTCGCGGGTGGATCCCGCCTTGGCAGGAGCGGAGGGCGGCGCGGCTATGCGCTCCCAAAGCATTGAGGCGCGCCGACGGGCGCGCCTCCGGTGCTGCGGGTTGCGGGTGCAGGCAGGCTGCGCCCCGTACGGGCGAGGCAAGGCCTCGCCTCTACGTTATTTCACGTGCTTGCTGACCAGCTTGGTCATCTCGAACATCGAAACCTGCTTCTTGCCGCCGAAGACGGCCATGAGCGCGGCGTCCGCATTGATCATGCGGCGATTCTTCTTGTCTTGCAGGCCGTGCTTCTTGATGTACTGCCACAGCTTCTTGGTCAGTTCGGTGCGCGGCAGGCCCTTGGAGCCGACGACTTCGGAGAGCTTGGCATCCGGCATGACCGGCTTCATGAACGCCGCGTTCGGCTTCCGCTTGGTCGCCTTCTTCTTAGCCTTCTTTTTCGTGGCCATCGGGTGCCTCCGTTAAGGGGGAAATGGAGCAACCGCCCGGGAGTGAAGCGCTCCATCCGGCACTCAAGCTACAACTTCTCCCCTGATTTACAAGAGGGAGAATGGCCTTTTTCCCTCTGAAAAATGTCTCTGGCGCCCTGAAACAGGGGTCGAACTCCCTCTGAAGCTCACCCATTTCCCCTCTGCAAACCGCCCGTTCCGACCTCGGATTGGGCGGCTTTCCCTCGGGGCCTCGCCGGGGGTGCAGGATGGAGTTCCCTCCCCGGCCACACTTGGGAGGGAGAATTCCCCGCTAGAATGGCGATCTCCCAGTGGGGACCATGACGGGGGCTCCCGAGGGAGCTGCTCCCGCCCGGTGGGATGGCCGGTATATTCCCGAGCATGACCGTGTCCCTGGCCCGCCCCCTCGGCGGCTTGCTCCTGCTGCTGTTTCTTCCCCTCTCCTCGCGCCGAGGGCTCACCACTCCCACCTGTGCCCCCGACAATGCGGGCCTGGCCCTTTCCCCCGGTGTGTGTGCCATTTTGGTGGGGAGCAGCCTGGGTCCCGTGCGGCATCTGGTGGTTGCGCCCAATGGCGACATCCTCGCCGCGGTGAGCGGACAGGGTGGTGGGGTCCTGGCTCTGCGGGACACTGATGGCGATGGCAAGGCCGACCTCCGGAGGTCCTTCGGCCCGGATGGCGGAACCGGAATCGCGCTCGGTGGCGGCTACCTGTATTTCGCTACCGACAATCGGGTGCTGCGCTGGCCCTGGGCCGAGGGGCAGCTTGAGCCGAAGGGAGACCCGGAGACCATCGTCCGGGGTCTGCCCGACAACGGCAACCACGTTTCCAAGAGCCTCGCACTGGGTGGCGGAAACACGCTCTTCGTAAGCATCGGTTCCTTCACCAACAGCTGCCAGATCTGGGACCGGGAGCGGCGCTCCCCCGGGGTTGACCCTTGCGGGGAGCTCAGGACCCGGGCCGGCATCTGGCGGTTCGCCGCGGATAGGCGGGAACAGAAGCAACAGGATGGCGTGCGCTTCGCGACCGGGCTCCGCAACGCGGTGGGGATCGCGGTGGAGCCCCGCACCGGTCGGCTCTTCGCGACCAGTCACGGCCGGGACCAGTTGGGGCAGAATTGGGGGTTCACCGACGAGCAGAACGCCGAACTGCCCGCCGAGGAACTGGTGCAGCCGAACCAAGGTGATGACTTCGGCTGGCCCTACTGCTATTTCGACCAGCAGGCCGGGAAGAAGGTGCTTGCCCCCGAGTATCGTGGCGATGGCAAGGCGGTGGGCCGGTGCGCCGAGAAGAAGGCGCCCCTGATCGGCTTCCCGGGGCACTGGGCCCCTATGGCAATCGCCTTCTATGCGGGGAGCCAGTTCCCCGAGCGCTACCAGGGCGGGGCGTTCATCGCCTTCCACGGGTCCTGGAACCGGGCGCCGCTGCCGCAGGCGGGCTACCGGGTCGTATTCGTCCCCTTCGTCAATGGAGTCCCGGCCGGCGGGTACGACACCTTCGCCTCCGGAGCGGGGGGACCCACTGAGCTTCGAGCTTCGGGGCTTGCGGTTGGCCCGGACGGATCGTTGTACATCGCCGCTGATGGCAACGGCAAGATCTGGCGGGTGATGGTCAAGCGGTAAGAAGTGAGCCGCGAGGGAGTCTTTAGGGTAAGCGGTGAGCGAGAGCCCAGGGTGAGTCCACGGCTCGCCGCGTCGGTCCAACACTCGGGGGAGCTCATGAGACAGGCAGCCGGACGCATACTTGCCGTGGGGACCATGGCCTCGTTTCTCGCCGGACCAGTCGCGGCCCAATCGACCGCCCCGCTCGCCGTCGGGGCACTCGCTCCCGATTTCACTCTCACCGCCGCGACCCGCGAAGGGGTCTCGAAGGTCCGCGTCCGCCTCAGCGACTTGAAAGGCCAGACCATCGTCCTGGCATTCTTCTACCAGGCCAGGACCAAGGGCTGAACCGTTCAAATGGACGCGTACCGTGATCAGTACGCGCAGCTGTTCCAGCCCGCCGGCAAGAAGGTCGTCCTCCTGGCAATCAGCGTGGATACTCCCGAAGAGCTCGCCTCCTGGGCCAGGGACAGGGGATACCCGTTCACTTTCCTGAGCGACTCCGGGGGACTGATCGGCCAGCGTTATGGTGCGTTCGACGCGGAGGACAAGCTGGACGACCGATCGCTCTTCGTGGTCGGGTCCGACGGCAGGATCGCCTATACCCAGATCCCGTTCCGGGAGATCGATCCGACGGCGTACCGGGAGTTGGGGGATGCCGTGGCCAGGGTTGCCGGGAGATAGGGGCGGAGCAGTCCGACCTCTTCGCCTCGCCTCGTGACCCCGGTCACACCTTAACACCCGGCGCCCGCACCCGTCTTACCGTGCGTCCCTCAACAAGAGGCTCCTCATATGCGACGCACCATGCTTTTTCCGGCCCTGGCCCTGATCGGCTTGGGCCTCCTCGCTACCCCCACGGGGCTTTCGGCCCAGCGGCCCGAACTCCCCGCGCCGCGGCACGACATTCAGCACGACCGGCGCGACATCCGGCGTGACGCTCGCGACATCAGGCATGATCGCCGGGATCTACGGGAAGATCGGCATGAAATCCGGCGGGACCTGCGGGAGGGCGATCGTCGCGAGGCGCACCGCGATCTCCGGGACCTCCGGCGCGACCGCCGGGATCTCCGAGGGGATCGGCGGGATCTACGCGAGGACCGCCGGGATATTCGGCATGACCACAGGGAGTTTCATCACGGCCAAATCTGAGCAAGCAGTGAGCAGTAAGCGGTGAGCCGTGAACGGGCCCAACCCCGCTACCCTCGAAGAACCACGACCCTCCGATCAGCCTGGTCGGGGGGTTCTTCTTCCCGGGAGCCACGGCGTACTGCTTACCGCTCACTGCCTAGATTCCCAGCGTCTCCAGCCAGACTCGCCGGATCTCGCTCGCCCCCGGTGCGCTGGGCTCCACCAGGCTGTGTCTCCAGTACCAACGATCCATTTCCTGAGCGTTGGGACCATCGGCCTTGAGATGCCGGTGGAGTTCGGCGACCAGCACTCCGGGAATCTGCGGGGCCAGAGCGGCCACCTGCTGGTTGAACCGATCGAGCACCGGGCCGGGAATTTCACCGAAGTAATCGGAGACCCGCGAGAGCCGTCCGGTCCGCGCTGAGAGATCGTAGAGCGTCGACAGCAGGATGGTCGCCTGGGGAAGCCGGTCACGGATTGCCCTCACCAGGGCGGCGTAGTCGGAGATCGCCTGTTGCACCGTCTGTTGCATGTCCACCGTATGCACGGTCAGGCTGGCCGCGGTGAGCAGGTCGTTGCCACCGACGGTCAACGTCAGCAGGAGGCCCTCGCCGCGATCCTCCCCGCGGAAGGACGTGAGCTGGCTGGCGATCGTCGACAGGGTGACTCCCTCCCGCGCCAGGCTGCTGAATGCGATCCCGGGGTATCGGCTGGACAGATCCCGGCCCTCGAATGCGGGCCAGCGCTGGGCCTGGTTGCGGAAGAGCAGAGAGGCCGCGCCGATCGGCTGGCGCAGGCGCGGCACGATCGTCCGAACGTTCAGCACATCGCAGGTCGGATACTCATCCCCGGACATCGAGTCTCCGAGCGCGACGTATCGAGTGAAATTCTGCACCGGCGTCGACCTCCCCGTTCACCCCTTCAAGACCCGCTCCACTTCCGACAATCTGGCTTCAATCTCGATCGGCCGGTTCGCCCGCGCGGGTGGGGGATCACTGTCCCGGTGATACTGGATCAGAATCCCCGGGTCCTTGAGCACATGCCCGGTGAGAACCGCCACCACCCGGTCGCCGGGTCGGATGATCCCCTGGTCCACCAGCTGTCGGGCACCGGCGATGCTCGCGGCGCTGGCCGGCTCGCAGCCTACCCCGGACGCGTCCACCACCGCCTTAGCCTCGAGGATCTCGGCGTCGCTCACCGAGGTTACCACGCCATCCGTCTCCCGGATAGACCGCACCGCCCGCTCGTAGGAGGCCGGGTCCCCGATCTTGATCGCGGTGGCCACGGTCTCGGCCTTGACCCGGTGCTGAGTCCTGAATCCCTCGCGGAAGCTCTGTGCGAACGGCGAGGCCCCAGACGCTTGGACCGCCGCCAGTCGCGGCAGCCGGGTGATTAGCCCCCACTCCCGCACCTCGTGGAGCGCCTTCCCGAAGGCGGCGGTGTTCCCGAGGTTTCCCGCCGGCAGCACGATCCAGTCCGGGATCTCCCAGCCCAGCTGATCCAGTAATTCCAGGACGATTGTTTTCTGGCCCTCGAGCCGGAACGGGTTGATGGAGTTGAGCAGATAAACCCCGAGCCGGTCACTGGCTTCCCGCACCAAGCGGAGGCAGTCGTCGAAGTCCCCCTTGACCAGCAGCGTTCGGGCGCCGTAAGCCAGCGTCTGGGCCAGTTTGCCCAGGGCCACCTGGCCCCCGGGGACGAAGACCAGGGCGGGGATCTCGGCCTGGGCGGCATAAGCCGCGAGCGAGGCGGAAGTGTTGCCGGTGGAGGCGCAAGCCACCGCGCTCGCCTCGATCCGCCGCGCCTGGGTGACGCCCACCGTCATTCCCCGGTCCTTGAAGGAACCGGTGGGGTTGTGGCCCTCGTGCTTGATCCGCAGATCTCTCACACCGGTCCAGCGGCTGATGGCCGACCGGACCAGCAGCGGAGTATTCCCCTCGGGGTGGGTAATCGCGGCGTCGCCCGCAGTGGGGAGAACCAGCTCCCGAAAGCGCCACACCCCCGAGAGATCGAGGGCCGTACGGCCCCCCCGGCGGGACTCAAACAACTGGCGCAGCTCCCCGCCGCTCTGCAAAGGAGTAGGATGTCGCAACTCCAGCAGCCCCCCGCAGTCGCAGCAGGGGCGGGGATCGAGTTCGGGCAACACTTCGCCGCAACGGGCGCAGACCTGCGAGGAAGTCAGCATCCAGCTCCCAGTTTCCGCTCTCCAGCTGCCAGCTGCCAGCACCCAGCACTCAGAACTCGGTCCTCAGTCCTCAGTCCTCAGTACTCTTGCCCCCTCCCGATCCACCGGTTCCACCCGGAGGGTGCAGGCGATCCCCTGAGTGCGGTAGGCGGCCGACATCGCCTCGGCC
>JBGPJS010000233.1:0-6352 GCA_041485505.1 Gemmatimonadota bacterium
GAGACGTCACTCTGCGACGCGGGACAGAGATACGCGGTCTTCAGGGTCGGTGTGGCCGGGTTCGAGATGTCCCAGACCTGATAGCCGTTGTAATTCCCCTGAATGGCGTAGTCCCCAACGAACGAGAGATCAGAGTTGGTGACCCCGGCGAACTTCTCCGACGGCTGGGTTTTCGAGACGACCCGCAGATTCCAGGACGCTTCGGCGGCGTCCATGAGGCCCGCGCGGAGACCCACCCGGGGGTCGGGCTTGGGTGCCGCCGTCGACATGGTGGATCCTGCCGACGAGGCCGGCGATGAGGCGCAGGCCCCGAGGGACAACACCCCCATGGCGAGCGATAGAGAGCGAAGTGCGGCGGCGAAGGGTCGCGCGCCGGGACACCGGACATTGGTGGTGGATACCATGGCTGATTCCTGTGAGGGGACGGAGAAGGATGAACGGACATGGCAAGTAGCGCCGGCCTCCGGCCGGCGGGGTTCGAGATCCCGCATGATGCACGTAGCGCCGGCCCCCGGCCGGCGGGGTTCGAGATCCCGCATGACGCACCGAGCGCCGGCCTCCGGCCGGCGGGGTTCGGCGCGATGATTTGGCCCCGAAATCATCAGGGGCTGTGCCCTTGAGGAGACAAAGCGGCGAGCATCTTCTGCATGCGGTCGATTTCCGTGGTCTGATCGGCGTACACGTCGGAGGCGAATCGGTAAACGGTCTCCTGCTCTCCCGCGCCCTGAGAGCCGAACAGCTGATTCACCATGGTGATGGCACCCTGGTGGTGCATGATCATGTACTTGAGGAACCGCCGGTCGAACTCGGCTCCCTTGGCACTGTCCAGCTGCGCCAACTGCTCGGCGGAGAGCATCCCGGGCATCATCACCATCGAGTGATCCATACCTGGCATGTCGGGCATATCGTGGGACGCGTTCCCGTCCGGTACCGCCTCATGCCGGTCCCGGAGCCAGCGCTGCATGAGTGCGATCTCGTCGCCCTGGCCCACCACGATCCGTTCGCACATGGCGCGGAGACTCGGACTGGCACCGTGGGTAGGCGCCCAGCCGGCCATCAGCACCGCCTGGGCGTGGTGATGGATCATGCCGGACATGAAGTACACGTCGGCGGCGGTGTAGGGCGGGCGACCGCTGTCGGGTTGAGCGCTCTGCGCCTGGGTGGGAGTGCTCAAGGCCGCGAGGGCTAAGCCCGAGAGCAGGCCCGCCGCGATCACGCGCGGGAGCGATTGTTTCATGCCGTTACTCTCCTGAGTGGAGCGATCTGGGGGGATAACATAGTCATCATTCCTGGCTCCGGCGACCGGCCTTACCATTATTACCATTACCCCCAAGTACCCCCATTCCTTGGTCATGATCCTCCCCCGGCCCGCCGCCGTACCCAGGCGTAGGGTCCCTCGGGACCCCAGCGACGCGGAGGATTGATTCAGGATCTGTTCGGGGGCCTGCGGGAGCGCTGGCGCACTACGGGAAGCGAGGGCATTTCGTTGCAAGTCGTTGCATGGCACTGGCCGACGGTCATCCGGCTGGTGCTCCTCGGTTTACGAAAACCGCAGAGACGCAAAGGACGCCGAGGCGCCTGGACGCGGTGTCATCCTGAGCGAAGCGAAGGATCTCTAGCCTTACTTTGGCGAGAGATCCTTCGGTCGCTGCGCTCCCTCAGTGCCGGCCCTGAACGCAGTGAAGGGATGACACCGTTGCTCAAACCCTCTGCGCTCTCTGCGCCTCTGCGGTTCAACAGTTCCAGCGATCAGCAATGGGACTTCGGCCACACAACACTAGTGCCTGGACTCGGGTCCGGCGGCTTTCAAGAGCAGCGCCCAGTTGCCGAGGAAGTCCGACGGCAGGTACACCTGCGCGGTGTAGTCGCGGAACCGTGGGGCTGAGACCCGCAGAATGAACTCGCCGAGGCCGATGCCGGTGAAGCTGAAGAAGCCGTGGGCATCGGTCCGGGTGGAGTAGACCACACCGGTGTCGGGAGGCTCGGCCCGCAGCTCGACGGTTGCCCGTGGTTGGGGATCTACATAGGCCACCCCTTCGAAGGCCACCCAGCCGTTCAACGTGGCCCGCCCCGACTGAGCCTGGACCGGGGTGGGGTCGGGCAGCGCGAGGGTAAGGATTGCCGCAAGGCTCACGGCCGATCGAAGAATGACACCAGGGCCCCTCCTGGAGTTGCCGCCGGTCACCCGGGCCCTACGCCGCCTGACGCCGGTGCTAAGGAGCATGCGAAACCTCAGATTCCGGGTCAACCTTCGCTTCCGCCTCCACCAATGTGGCCATGGAGAACCTGCGAGGAAAGGATCTCTCCGCTACACCCGAGATGAGAGACCCTGCCTTGAGTGGCGGGTCACCCGTTGCGGACCGTCATCTCGCGTGATAGCCTCTCCTGAAGCGTCGTAGTCCAGGCCAGACGACGTGATGCTCGGTCCGGGTTCTCGTTCCCCTCCCGAATAGCAAGGACACCCGCCACGCGTGAGCAGCAAACCCGGATCCCACGCGCCATCCGGCTTCTTCGGATTCCGGACGCCGCTCCTCCCATTCGACCAGTTCGAGCGCTGGGGCGCGGGGCTGGAAGCTCCCGCGGCGCTGGGCGAGCCGGAGCGGCTGGAGCAGGCCCTCGCGGCCGACCGGAGCCGGCTTCGGGAGCGGCTCCGCGAGCTGCTCATGCGGCCGGAGATCCGGGAAGCGGTCTATCTCGCCTCACCCGACTTTGACGACGCCCTGGCGGAGTGGTACCGGGACCCGGACGGCGAGCCCGGGAAGCGGGCCGAACACGCACTGGTTCGTTACTTCACCCGGATGGCCACCCGCCCCACACCGTTCGGCCTCTTTGCCGGCAGCTCGATCGGGAAGTTGGGCCAGGAGACTCACCTCGTGACCGAGGGGAGCGACCGCTACGCTCGCCACAGCCGGCTCGACATGGACTACCTCCTTGGCCTCACCGATGCGCTGGCCGCCGATCCGGCCCTGCGAGAGCGCCTGACCTACGTCCCCAACTCGAGTCTCTACCGCTCCCACGGCCGCGCCCGCTACATCGAGACCCGACTCGACGGGAAGACCCGGACCTACCAGCTGGTGGCGGTCGATGACACCAGGACCTTGGGTTCCGTCCTGGAGTTGGCGGCCGACGGAATCGGCGCCGGGCCCCTGGCCCAGGCCCTGGTCTCACCGGGCCAACCCGCAGCGAGGATCGAGGAATACATCCGCCAACTGATCGATGCCCAGGTTCTGGTTCCGGAAATCGCTCCCATCCTCACCGGCCCGGAACCGATCCATTGCCTCATCGAGCAACTTCAGAGCAAGCCGGAAACCGCGCGCCTGCTGGCCTCGGCCCGTGACCAGCTGGCGGCCCTCGATACCGCCGGGCTCGGCGCACCCATCGAGAGGTATCGGTCGATCGCCGCGGCGCTCGAGACCCTGCCCGCCAAGGCGGAGCGACACCGGCTCTTCCAGGTCGATCTGGTCAAGCCCGCCCCGGCTGCCACCCTGGGCGCCGCCATCATCGAGGAGATTAAGTGCGGAGTCGAGGTCCTGCACCGGATGGCGCGGCGGCACCGGGACACGGCGCTGACCCGGTTCGCCGCGGCGTTCAGGACCCGATTCGAGCTCCGTGAGATTCCCCTGGTCGAGGCCCTGGATGATGATGTTGGCATCGGTTTCGGGCGGGCAGACGGCCCCGGTGCGGACCCTTCTCCCCTGCTCAAGGACGCGGCCTTCCCCGTGGAACGGAGCGACTCCACCCCCTGGGGCGACGCCGAGAACTGGCTCCTTCGAAAGCTGGCCGAGGCGCTGGAGTCCGGTGCCCAGGAGATCGTGCTCCAAGACCCCGATCTTGAAGCACTCCGTTCGGCGGACCCGCCGCCGCTTCCCAAAGCTCTGAGTGTCACGGCCGCGGTCGCGGCCGCCTCGGAGGAAGCGGCCCGGGCCGGCCACTTTCGGCTGCTGCTGATCGGCCCCTACGGCCCCTCCGGCGCCCAGGTGCTCGGCCGGTTCTGTCACGCGGACCACCAGCTTCACCAGGCCGTCGCGGCCCATCTCCGGGCGGAGGAAGCGCAGGAGCCCGATGCCGTCTTCGCCGAAATCGTTCACCTTCCCGAGGGCCACTTGGGGAACGTCCTCGCCCGTCCGGTCTTGAGGCAGTACGAGATCCCTTACCTGGGTCGCTCCGGCGCTCCTCGCGGGCACCAGCTTCCGGTGAACGATCTGCTGGTCTCGGTGCGGGGCGACCGGATCCTGCTCCGCTCCGCCCGCCTGGGCCGCGAGGTCATTCCCCGGCTCACCACCGCGCACAACTTCGGTCGGAGCAGCCTGGTGGTCTACCGGTTCCTGTGCTCGCTGGGGCACCAGGGAGTGGCGGCCGCGCTGCGCTGGGACTGGGGCGCTCTCGGGACCGCCCCCTTCCTGCCCCGGGTCCGCTACGGGCGACTGGTACTCTCCCAGGCGTCGTGGCGGATCCCCGTGGACGATCTCAAGCGGTTGAGCCAGACCAGCGGAGCCGACCGGTATCGCGCGGTCCAGCAATGGCGGGCCCGGCGGCGGCTGCCTCGGCTGGTGCAGCTGATGGACTCGGACCAGAGTCTCACGGTGGACCTGGACAACCTGCTGAGCATCGAGTCTTTCGTGCACTTGGTGAAGGCTCGGCCCGAGGTAGTGCTGCAGGAGTTGTTTCCTGGCTCGGACGAGCTGATCGCGCGGGGGCCCGAGGGCCGTTTCATCCACGAGCTGGTGGTCCCGTTCGTCCGGATGCAACGGGAGACCGTGACTCCGGAAGCCGCAGCCGCTCCTTCAGCCATCATCGCGCGGCCTTCACGGCGCACCTTTCCGCCCGGCTCGGAGTGGCTCTACGCGAAGTTCTATACCGGGGCGGCGACCGCGGACCCGGTGCTGCGCGAGCTGGTCCAGCCGCTGGTGGAGGAAGCCACCGGGTCGGGTGCCGCGGACTGCTGGTTCTTCCTTCGCTACGGCGACCCCGACTGGCATCTGCGGCTGCGGCTTCGCGGCGACCCGGACCGCCTTTGCGCTGAGATCCTGCCGCGGCTCCGCTCGGCGACCCAGCCCTTCCTGGCCGACGGGCGGGTCTCCCGGCTGCAACTCGACACCTACGAGCGCGAGGTGGAGCGCTACGGAGGCCCGAAGGGGATCGAGCTGGCCGAGCAGTTCTTTCACCGGGACAGCGAGGCGGTGTTGGACATCGTCGAGCGGCTCGACCCCGGCGATGCCGGGGCGGACCAGCGCTGGCAGCTGGCGCTCAAGGGCATGCACCAGCTGCTCGACGATCTGGGCTTCGATCTCCCGGCCCGACACGCCCTGGCGAGCCAGGCGCGCGACAGCTACCTGGCCGAATTCAAAGGCGGCGCCGACCTCAAATCGTGGTTGGGGCTCAAGTTCCGGAAGGAGCGTCCCCGCTTGGAAGCGCTGCTGGGGACGGCCCGGGACCTGGATGACCCGCTCGGAGGCGGCATCGACATCCTCGCTCGCCGTTCCAAGCAGCTCGCGCCGGTCTTTGCCAGGCTCAAGCGCCGGCTCGCGGCAGGGCAGGTGACCGCACCGCTGGTCGACTTGGCCGGGAGCTTCCTGCATACGCACGTGAACCGGATGCTGCGCTCCAACCAGCGGAATCAGGAATTGGTGCTGTTCGAATTCCTCACCCGGTTGTATCAGTCGCGCCTGGCCCGGGAGCGAGGCCCGGCGAATCCCGCGGAGGAGAGGCGACCCGATGAGTGACCCCCGCTGGAAGCCCCTTCTCAAGGGTGATCTCCGCCGGCGAGCCCTGGCCACGGTCGAAGAGATCGCCGCCGCCATTCCGGAGGCGCTGGAGTCCCCCGATCTGGCCAACGGTCATGCCGGTGTCGCCCTCTTCTACTGCTATCTCTCGGCCTGGCGGGACCGGGGAGACGACAACACCAGCGCGAAGCATCTCAACCAGGCACTCCGAGCCGCCGCCGCTGACTCGCTGCCGCCGGGATTGTACCATGGACTGGCGGGGATCGCCTGGTCCGACCAGCACATCCGTGGCCGCCTCCTGCCCGATGACCCCATCGACCACGATGCCCTGGACCAGGCGCTCCTCGCCTATGCCGGCCAGTCGCCTTGGCGAGGGGAATACGATCTGATCTCTGGGCTGGTCGGCCTGGGTGTCTACGCCGTCGAGCGGCTGCCCCGGTCCGCCGCCGCCGCACTGCTGGAACGGGTGATCGATCGCTTGGCGGAAACGGCGGAGCGGACGGAAGCGGGCGTCGCCTGGTTCACCCCGCCGGAACAGCTTGAACAGTCGATCAGGGATACCTGCCCGGCCGGCTACTACAACACGGGCCTGGCGCATGGGGTGCCCGGCGTCATCGCCCTGCTCGGGC
>JBGPJS010000234.1:0-6347 GCA_041485505.1 Gemmatimonadota bacterium
CCGCGCCGATCGCCGCACCGGCCGCTGTCATTGGGTGCCCTTACTACGCCGCGAGACGGTGCCGCGCGCTGGCGCCGAACCCTTCCGGCGGAAGACGAAGGCGATGATTTCGGCCACCGCCACGTAAAGGGCCGGCGGAATCACGGCTCCGACTTTCGCGGTGGCGAACAGGGCCTGGGCCAGCGGCTTGTTCTCCACCACCGGGATGCCGGCTCCAAAGGCGATCTTCTTGATCCGCTCGGCCAGGAGCCGCTCGCCCATGGCCACGACGATCGGCGCCAAGGCGACCAGCGGATCGTACTTGAGCGCCACGGCGAGGTGGGTCGGGTTGGTCACCACCACGTCCGCGGTAGCCACCTTGCCGAGCATCCGCTTCCGGGCCATGGAGCGCTGCAGCGACCGAATCCGGCTCTTGACCATCGGATCGCCCTCGGTCTCCTTGTACTCCCGCATGATGTCGGACTTGGTCATCCGCAGGCCCTTCTCGTACTCCCAGACCTGAAAGCCGTAGTCGAGCAGGGCGAGCGCGAGAAAGACGAGGCCGCTCATCAGGGCCAGTCGGAGGCCGAGACTCCGCACCACCCCGAGCACCTCGCGCGGACCCACGGTGCCCAGGGCCAGGATCTCGGGGAACGCGCGGCGGATCACCGCGTACGCGGCGTACCCCAGGATCCCGATCTTGAGCATCGACTTGAGGAGATTGAAGAGCGATTCGACGCTGAACAGCCTCCCGATGCCGGCGATCGGGCTGATCCGGGACCATTGCGGCGCCAGCGGCTCAAGCGAGAGGACGCCCCGAGCCTGCACCAGGTTCACCCCGAGCCCGAGCGCGGTGACCGCGAGGATGAACGGCGCCATGGCGGTCAGGGTCGAGAAGGCGACGGCTCGCAACGTCTCGGAGGCACCCGCCACGCTCAACGGTTCCGCCCTGAGCCAGCCCGCGTTCTGCCGGACCAGGTCGACGGCGTGGGCCGCGATCCGGCTGCCGCCCGCGAGGCCCAGCGTGAGCATGCCGGCGAGGAGGATGACCGATCCCGAAAGCTCCTGGCTCCGAGGGACCCGGCCTTCCCGCTTGGCCTCGTCGCGTCGCCGTTGACTCGGGCTCTCGGTGCGTTCCTGGTCGGTCTGGGATTCGGCCATGTCCTATCTCGCCACCGGAAGAGGAGTGAAGGCCCGCAGGATTCCCTCGAGCGAAGCCGGCATGGCCCCGGTCCACCCGCCGATCAGCTGGGCCAAGAAGGGGAGCGACGCCGCGAGGACGATGAACCCGAGGCTGATGGTCACCGGGAAGGCGACCATCATCACGTTGAGCTGGGGCACGGCCTTGCTCAGGATCGCGAGGGCCAGGTTGGCCAGGAACAGCGCGACCATGATCGGCGCCGCGGCCCGCACCGCGGTCGTGAACACGGTGCCGGCGATCGCCACGACCTCCTGGCCTCCGCCCGGCAGATTCAGGGCGCCCCCGGGTGGAATGGCGCCGAGGCTGGCGCCGAGACCCTGCAGGAGCGTGAGGTGGCCCCCCAGCGCCACGTAGAGTGAAAGGGCCAGGAAACTCTTGAGCTCACCCACGCCGGAGACCGGTGCTTCGGGCATCGGGACCAGGGCGGCGCCGAGCATGAGTCCCATCTGGAGCGAGACCACTTCGCCGGCCAGTGCCATTCCGTGGATGAAGGCCGCGCCGGTGAGACCGATCGCGACCCCCAACACCATCTCGGAGGCCAGGGCGACGGCCATGGCCATCATGTCATCGGGGATGTGCGGCACCGCCGCCGAAGGGAGGAGAAGGACCGAGAAGAGCACCACGATGGCGCTCCGAAGGGTCCGCGGCATGGTGGTCATCGACCAGAAGGGAGCCGTGAACATCATTCCGCCGACCCGCACGCTCACCAGAACGAAGGCCGGCCAGTTGGCCGGAGAGAGGGTGGTCAGCAGCGAGGGGGTCGTCATCCTGAGATCCCCGGCAGGCCCCGGAAGGCCTCGGCGAGATACTGCACCAGCAGTCGGAGCATCCAGGGCAGCGACAGCATGAGCGCCACCGCCACCGCGATGAGCTTGGGGATGAAGGTGAGGGTCTGTTCCTGGATCTGGGTGACTGCCTGCACCATGCTGATCAGCACCCCGACCACCAGCGCCGTCAGTAGAAGCGGTGCCGAGGTCAGCAGGCAGAGCATCACGGCGCGATGCATCAGATCGATGGCCATCGAGGGAGACATGACCTCTAGGCCTTGAAACTGGTCACGAGGTTCTGGGCGACCAGGGTCCACCCGTCGGCCAGGACGAACAGCAACAGCTTGAACGGCAGCGAGATCATCACCGGCGGAAGCATGAACATGCCCATGCTCATCAGCACCGAGGCGACGATCAGATCCACCACGATGAAGGGCAGGAAGATCCGGAACCCCATCTGGAACGCGGTGGTCAGCTCGCTGGTCACGAAGGCCGAGGTGACCGTCAGTGTCGGCACCTCGTCAAGGGAATTCGCGTCCGCCGAGCCGCTCAGCTCGGTGAAGACGGCAAGATCCTTGTCGCGGGTGTTGGCCAGCATGAAATGGCGGAACGGAACCAGCGCCTTCTGGTAGGCCTCGACCTGGGTCAGCTTGCCGCCCAGGTACGGTTGCAGCGCCTCGTCATTGGCCTGCTGCAGCACCGGGTTCATCACGACCCCGGTCAGGAGTATGGCGAGAGCCACCAGCAGCTGGCTCGGCGGGGTCGATTGGGTACCCAGGGCGGAACGGAGGAAATGCAGGACGATCAGGATCCGGGTAAATCCGGTCATCAGCAGGAAAATCGCGGGAAGGAGCGTCATCGCGCCCATGAACACCACGATGCCCACCGCGCCGGAGAGCTTGAGCTCGTCGTTCCCTTGCCCGATCGTCAGCTCCACTTTCGGTCCGAGGGGGGCCGAGACGACGGGGCCGGAGACCACCGGAGGCTTGACCACCGCCGCGGCGGGTGGGCGCCCTGTCTGGGCCCGGACCTGGAGCGGCAGCAGGGCCAGCAGCGCAACCAGAGCGAGCCTCGCGAGGAGGGGCCAGCGTGGCCGCGCCGCCGACGGGGGCGCGGTATCGCCTAACGCCTGCGCGAGATCATCCCCGGTGAGCTCGGTGAGGAGGCGGGTCCCGTCGGTCGCGACCGACACGACCAACACCCGGCCTCCGATTCGGAGGAGGGCTACCCCCTGTTTGGGTCCGGTAGCGATCCGACGGACCACCTGCAGCGGCACCCCGGCCCCGCGGGCGCGGGGCCCGCCGCTCAGACGCCGGAGGCAGTGCAGGGCCAGCAGCAGCAGCCCCAGGGTGAAGAGCAGCGAGGCCAGGGCGCCGATCATGGGAGGGCGCTCAGGTCTGGGTCGAGGCGGCTTCCGGGCCGCTCACGATCCTGGTGATGCGCACCCCAAAGTGCTCGCCGATGACCACCACTTCGCCTTCGGCGAGCTTCCGGTCGCTGAGGAAGATGTCGATCGGCTCGCCCACCATCCGGTCCAGCTGGATGACCGAGCCGCTGCCCAGCTCGAGCACCTCCTGCACCGTCATGTTGGTGCGTCCGAACTCGATGGCTACCGGGAGCGAGACATCGAGCAGGGTCTCCAGCGAGCTGCCCACCCCGCCGCGGACGCCCGCCGGAGGCAGTTCGGAGAGATCGGGGGCCTTCGTGGGAGCCTTCGAGCTCCCCCCACCCAGCACGCGATCGATTTCAGCCTGGTCCATGGCGCCTATACCACCCGGCCGCGCGACGAACACGCCGAGCCATCCGGGTCTTTCTCGGAGAGAGTGGTGGTGATCTTGAGGCCGACGTACTTGCGGCTCTGGCCCAGGATGCCCAGGAACCGCCGGCGACCGCGGACGAAGACTTCGATGGGCACGTCACAGGAGTGCCCGGTGTGGACGACCTGCCCAACCTGGAGCCCCGCGATGTCGCGGGTCTTGAGCGAGAAATGAGGGAACCGCGCCGTCATCGACACCCGGCTCGACCGGAGCACATCCTCGATCCGGGCCCGGCCTTGCGCCCGCTCGGCGGGAGTGACTCGGAGATTGTGGGAATGTCGGGTGGATTTTTCCTGGAGGAACCCCTCGAGTGAGAGCAACGGAAGACAGATGGTGAGCAGGCTCGAGAACGATCCGCTCCGCACCTCGATGTTGCCGACGAGGACGTTGTCTTCCCGGTTGGCGATCTGGAGCGCGTCGGGGGTCGACTCGAAGCCGGAGTAGGCCGGCTCCAGCTGCAGGTGATCGACCCAGGCCTCCTGAACCAGCCCCAGGATCTTGTCGGCAATTCCCTTCACGACGGTCCGCTCCAGCGGCGTGAGCGGTCGCTTGACCTCCTGCGACTCCCCCGGTCCCCCGAAGAGGCGGTCGAGCAGGTGGTAGGCCAGGTCTGTCCCCATGTCCACCACGCCCTGGCCACCGACCCGGTCCCCCAACGCATACACGTAGGCGGCGCACGGGTTGGCGAGGGAGAAGATGAACTCGGCGAAAGTGGCTTGCTCCACGCTGCTCAGGACCACGTCGGTTGGGATCCGAAGCCGGGAGGAGAGCAGGGCCTGGAGGGCCACCGCGATCCGGCTGTAGATCCCGTCGAGCAGCGCCTGGCGGTCCTTGGAGATCCTGGGCGGACGCAGGAAGTTGTAGGGGATGATGTCGGCCGGCACCGCGGTCGGCGCCACCGGCTCCGCCCCCTTGAGTAGCGAATCGATGTCCTTCTGCGAGAAGACGTCAGCCATGGGTGCCTGACCTACTGGATGACGAACTGGGGGAGAAAAACCCGGAGCTTCGAATCCTTGCCCGCAATGGGAAGCACCGCGACGGCCACCCGGCTCTTGACGCTGTCCCGCGCGCCCGGCGCGGTCAGCAGTTGCATGGTCTCGGATTCGAGAATGGAAGTCACTAGGTCACGGATCTCCACCTCATGGTCCCGCAGCCGCTTTTCGGCCTCGGCCCCGTCCACTTCGAGCGCGATCGACGCCATCAGGAACCGGGTACCCTGAGATCCCGCGGGGTTGACGATGAGGTTGTCCAGCGAGACGATCTTGCTCTCCTTCATCCCACCGCCTTCCCCACTCTTCCCCCCGTTCGCCTTGTTCTCAGCTACGGCGGCCGCCGCCGCGGCCGTAGGGGCCTGGCGGGCGATGATCCTGGGCGCAACCACGAAACCGGCACCGACGCCGCCCAGCACCGCACCACCGATGGCCACGAGCGTGACCAGCGACTTCTTCTTCGGGAGCTGGTCCACCACCTCGATGACGGGGGCAGTCGCCTTGGGCTCTGACATGAAGCGATGATTCTCCTTGGTGTGATCGCCGGCAGCGTCCCGGTGCCGGCACCGGAGGAAAAAGCAACGCTTGTACCATTCGCGCATCGCGACACTCAGGAATCATCCCGCCCCTCCGCCGCTCCGACGGTACCCTCTAAGCCTCTTGCTGACATCAGATAGCGTTTCGGCCCCGAGGCGCTCGGGGAATTCCGGCGCTCGGGACCGAGGAGCGTCGCGCAGGTGCCGGGAGCGAACGGGAAGAAAGTGCCGAGTGGAGGGGGAGGAGTTGCCGGAAACTCGGAGTCAGGATTCAGGGGTCAGGGGCCAGGACTCAGGAGTCTGGATTCAGGTGTCAGGAGTCAGGAGTGAGGCGTATCGAGCGAGGTGGAGCAGGTTGACCATCAGTGATCACTCCTGATCATCGCGAGACCAAGAAAAGGCGAGGGAGGCGAGGCCGACCAGGCCCCGCCTCCCTCCCCACTCCAGAATTCCGAATCCTGAATCCCGAATACTCCTTACCGCTTGAGGCTTACCAGCTCACTCAGCATCTCGTCCGCCGTCGTGATCACTCGGGCGTTGGCCTGGAAGCCGCGTTGCGCGATGATCATGCTGGTGAATTCCTCCGACAGGTCGACGTTGGAGCTTTCCAGCGCGCCCGGCGTGATGGTGGACTGGTTGCTGGTTCCCCCGAACCCGACGATGGCGCCGCCCGAGTTGGCCGACTCGGCGTAGATATTATTGCCATCCCGCAGGAGTCCGGTGGGGTTGTTGAAGCTCGCCAGCGCAATCTGGGCCAGCGTCTGGTTGATCCCGTTGGTGAAATAGCCGGTGATCACACCGCGGGAATCCACGCTGATGTTCTGCAGGTTCCCCATCGGATAGCCGTCCTGGCTGCTGGCCACGGCGTTCGACGGACTGGCGAACTGCGAAAGCCCGTTGATGTCGCCGAGCTTGCCGGGATCGAGGTTGATCGTGACCGGAGACGAGGCGCCGGTGCCTGGATCGAACTGCAGACTGCTGGCGCCCCCGTTGTAGCTGAAGCTCTGCAGCTGCCCCTTCTGGCTGAACGTGACGGTTCCGGAACCGCCGCCGGTGAC
>JBGPJS010000235.1:0-6345 GCA_041485505.1 Gemmatimonadota bacterium
CCATGGAACAGAACGATGCCTGGCGAAGCCAGCGCTGGCTGGTCGAGCCCACCTTCATCCCGCAGGAGCCGCCCATGCGCCGGACCGCCTGAACCGCTCACGCCCCAGAAAGTCCACAAGAGTCTGCACTTGACCCTCTCCCGGAGCAGGAGACCATCCCGGCGAATGGTGAGGCTCGTTTTCGTCTGAGTGGTGAGCTTCGGGAGGAACCCGCGATTGAGGGCTGCCGACCGGTGTTGTCCGGTCGATCCTGATCGGAATGTGTCCCAAATTGGTGGCATGTCCTGTGTCGATGTGACACAGTGTAGGGGCGCGGCAATGCCGCGCCCGGTTACTCCAGCGGCATCGCCGCGCCCGTCTCTACCCCAGGACCCCCTCAACGGACTGCTCGAACGGCGCATTGAGCTCCAGCCGAAAGAAGGCGTCCACGATCTCGGGCTCGAACTTCCCCTCCCGCTCTTCCCTGATGGTTTCCAGGACCCGCTCCGGCTCCCAGGCCCGTCGGTACGGGCGATCGTGGCTGAGGGCGTCGAAGAAATCCGCCAATGAGACTAGCCGGGCCTCAAGCGGAGTGACTGAGCCGGTCAAACCATGGGGGTAGCCCTTGCCGTCCCAGCGCTCGTGATGCGCGAGGGCGATGGCCTGCGCGGTTTGGGTGAGCGGCATGACGCCGCCCGCGAGGAGCGTGGCCCCGATGGTGGTATGGGTCCTCATGACCGCCAACTCATCCGGCGTGAGCGGCCCCGCCTTGAGCAGGATCCGGTCCGGGATGCCGATCTTCCCGATGTCGTGCAGCGGCGCCGCCCGGCGAAGCATCTCCACCGCCTCCTCGTCCAGACCGACCTCTCGTCCCAGCCGGGCAGCCAGCTGGCCCACCCGCTGGGAGTGCTGGCCGGTCTCATCGTCGCGAAACTCGGCGGCCTGCCCCAACCGCTCCAGCAGCTCGAGCTGGGCCTTGACCAGCTCGCGACTCTGCTCCTCCACCCGGCGCTCCAGCAGGGCCTTCTCGTCGTGCAGGAGAAGATGGAGAAAACGACTTTCCAGCAGGTTCCGGATCCGGAGCAGGACTTCCGGGACGTGGAACGGCTTCCCGATGAAGTCGGTGGCGCCCAGGGTCAGTGCCCGCTCCCGGGAAGCCATGGAGTCGTCCCCGGTGAGTACAATGATCGGAAGGAAGGTGCCCGGCGGGCTCAGCGCCCGCAGCTGCTCCAGCACGGCGAACCCGTCCAGCTCGGGCATCTGGAGATCCAGCAGCACCAGGTCGGGCCGGAGGGCGTTAAAGCGCTCCACTGCCTGACGCGGATCGGTAATGCCCTCAACGGGCGGATACCCGGCGGACTGGAGAATGCGATCGAGGAGCCGGATATTCGCCTCCTGATCGTCCACCACGAGGATGGGACCGCTACCGAAGTCCGTCCGGGCTTGGCTCATGAGAATTCTCTACTCCGCGTCCAGCGCCTCGCGCACCCGGCGCGCGAGCGCCGAGGGCGTGAAGGGCTTCTGCAGGTAGTTGAGCCCGGTATCGAGCACGCCATGGTGGATCACCGCGGCGTCGCTGTAGCCCGACATGTAGAGCACCCGGGTCTCGGGCCGTGGCTCGGCCAGGCGTTGGGCAAGCAGTCGGCCGCTTTCGCCCGGCATCACGACGTCGGTAAGCAGCAGGTGGATGGGGCCCTGGTGTTCGCGGGCCTGCCGCAACGCGCCCTCGACATTCGCCGCCTCCAGCACCTGGTAGCCCAGCTTGCCGAGCAGCCCGCGGCTGAGCCGCCGGAGCTGGTCGTCGTCCTCGGCCAGCAGGACGGTCTCGGTGCCGGTGAGGGTTCGCTGAAGTTCCCGCGCCGGTGTCGGTGATTCGACCAGTGCGTCCACCCGCGGCAGGTAAATCTTGAACGAGGTCCCCTGGCCCGGCTCGCTGTACACCCAGATGCAGCCATCCGACTGTTTGACGATTCCGTACACGGTCGAGAGCCCCAGACCGCTCCCCTTGCCCTTCTCCTTGGTGGTGAAGAATGGCTCGAAGATGCGGGACCGGTTCTCCAGGTTTATTCCCACCCCGGTGTCGCTCACGGCCAGCATCACGTATTGGCCGGCGATCAGGGGCTGGTGGCGCGCCGCGTAATCCTCGCTCAACTCCGCGTTGGTGGTCTCGATGGTCAGTTTGCCGCCGGTCGGCATCGCGTCGCGCGCGTTCACGACGAGGTTGACGATCACCTGTTCCAGCTGGCCGGCATCGGCCCGGACGTTCCCCGCCGCCGTCGCCAGCACCGTCCTGAGTTCGATGTCCTCGCCGATGAGCCGGCGCAACATCGTCTCGACGTTCTCCACCACTTCATTGACCCGGAGCACCGTCGGCTGGAGGACTTGCTGCCGGCTGAAGGCGAGCAGCTGGCGGGTGAGCCCGGCGGCGCGCTGGGCCGCCGTACGAATCTCGGTTACGTCCTCCCGGTGCCGGTCGTCCGGCGCCAGGTCGCCCAGCATAAACTCGGAGTAGCCGATGATGGCAGTGAGCACGTTGTTGAAGTCGTGCGCCACCCCCCCGGCCAGTTGTCCCACGCCCTCCATCTTCTGGGCCTGACGGAACTGCTCCTCCAGGTTCTTGCGCTGAGTGGTGTCTTCCACCGTGCCCACGTAGCCCAGTATGGCGCCACCGGAGCCCCCGATGGGCGCGGCCTGGAGGTACACCATGCGGACTCCGCCGTCCGGCCGGGTCACCCGGAACTCGCTTTCGTGGGGCCGCCCCTCACCGACGCAGGTGCTCCACGCCGCCAGAAGGGCCTGGGCATCCTCCGGATGGACCACCCGGGTCCAGCCCTCACCCAGGGTCGCGTCCAGGGAGAGTCCGCTGATCTCGCTCCATTTCGGGTTGGCATAGGTCCAGCGACCGGTCGGGTCGGCGCGAACGATGCCGAGGGGCGAGGCGTTGGCGAGGGAGCTGAATAGCGCCTCGCGTTCGCGAAGATCCTCTTCGATTCGCTTCCGCTCGATCAACAAGGCAATCTCGTCCGCCACCGATCCCAGGGCCCGCAGCGTGGCCTCCGACAGGGCTCGGCGGGTGCAGAAGGCAAACACACCCACGACCCGATCCTCCACGATCAACGGGTAGCCCGCAAAGGCGACCATTCCCTCCCGCTTGGCCCACTCCAGATCGTCGACCTGGGGATCACCAGGGACCGCGTTGGTGAGGTGCCGGTGGCTGGCCTGGGCAATGCGGCCGATGGTGGACTGGCCGACCGGTATCCGGCTGTCGGGGTCAACGAGGTCGCTGTGCAGGCCGGCGCTGGCCTGGAGTTCCAGGGTCTGGGCTTCCTCATTCAGCGTCCAGATACGCGCTCGCGCCACATCGAGACACCGCACGGTGGCCTCCGAGCATCGCTGCAGGACCTCCCGCAAGGACGCGCCGCGGGTAAGCGCCAGACCCACTTCGGCGGCGAGCGCGGCCAGGCGGGCCCGCTCCACCTGGGCTTCCTCGGCGCGGGTGCGCTCGGTGGTATCCCGGATGATCGCGGTAAACACCTCCTCACCCCGTACGGTGGTCTGGGAAAAGGACGCCTCGATCGGGAATTCCGATCCGTCGACCCGAACCCCCCGGACCGGCCCGGCACCGGTACTCACGTCGGCCTGGGCGCTGCTGGGACGTTGAGTCAGGAACTGATCCAGCGGCTTGCCCACAGCGTCCACCGCGGAGCACCCGAACATGCGCTCGGCGGCGGTATTGAAGAGGATCACCTGCTGGGTATGGTCCACCGTGATGATGGCGTCCATGGCGGACTCCAGCACCCCGGCCAGTCGGGCCTGACTATCCCGGAGCCCGTCGGCCGCTCGTTTGCGGTCGG
This sequence comes from Gemmatimonadota bacterium, assembly GCA_041485505.1. Lineage (GTDB taxonomy): Bacteria > Gemmatimonadota > Gemmatimonadetes > Gemmatimonadales > GWC2-71-9 > JBDUEA01. The sequence goes on from JBGPJS010000235.1 coordinate 3,834, forward strand.
TGATGTCCCGCGCGATCCCAAAGACCCCGGCGACATTTCCCGCGGGGTCGCGGAAGACCCCCTTGGCCGAGAGATAGGCTCGGGGCTCACCCTGGAGCATGAGCTCCAGCTCGTGGGTCTGCATGATCCCCGAATCGAGCACCTGCCGATCCGACTCCGCGATCTCGCGCGCGATCTCAGGCGGGCACAAATCCCGGTCCCGTTTGCCCAGGATGTCCTCTACCGAGCGCCCCAGCAGCCGAGCCTCGGCTGAATTGGCGAGGAGGTAGCGGCCCTCCAGGTCTTTCACGAAGATGGCGTCCGGTGTCCCCTCGATAACGGCGTTCAGGATGGCGTGATGGTGACGGAGGGTCTCCTCCGCCTCCTTCTTCTGGGTGATATCCTCGATCATGCCCTCGTGATACTGCACGGCGCCGGAGGGCCCCCGAACCGCTCGGGCCGACTCGCGGACCCAGATCTGCCGGCCGTCCCGCCGCCGTAACCGTATTTCAAAGCCGCCGACGCTTCCTTCAAGATCAAGCAGCTCGCGCCACCGCTCCCGATCCGCCGGGTCGACGTACCAGTCTAGGGTATCGGCGGCGGCCAGCTCGGCGGGCGAGCTGTATCCCAGAAGCCGGACCAGGGCAGGGTTGGCGTCAATGAATTCCCCGTTGACGCCGGTTCGAAACAGCCCGACGGGGACGCCCAGGAAAAGGCTCCGGTAGCGTTCTTCAGACTCCCGGATCGAGCGGGTCCGCTCCAGCGCCGACTGGACCGCCGGCGCCAACCGGAGCATCCGGTCCTTGATCACGTAGTCCGCCGCTCCCGCCTTCATGTAGTCCACGGCGTACTCTTCACTGAGGGAGGCGGTGACCAGGATGAGCGGCACGCCGGGGGCCAGCTCCCGCGCGAGGTCGAGCGCCGCGTGGCCCGAGAAAGCCGGTACGCTGTGGTCGGAGAGGATCACCTCGGGTCGGAACTCCCGCAACGCCAGGGCGTACTCGTCGGGTTCTGTGACCCAGCGGGTTTCGACCGGGAAACTCAGCTTGCGCAGCTCGCGGGTGATCAATTCGGCGTCGGCCGGACTGTCTTCGAGCAGCAGCACCCGGGTCGGGTTGGTCAGGGTAGCAGTCATCGGGGTGGCTCGTTGAGAAGGAGCCAGTACAGGCCCGCCTCGCTCACGGCCTTGACGAACGGCTCGAATCCCACCGGTTTCACCAGATAGCTGTTCGCCCCCAGCTCGTAGCAGCGAGCGATGTCGGGCTCTTCCCGCGACGACGTCAGCATCACCACCGGCACTAGTCGGGTGTTCGGATTCGTCCGGATCTGGCGGAGCACCTCCGGCCCGTCCACCTTGGGCAGCTTGAGGTCGAGCAGCACGACCTTGGGGAGTTGGTTGGGGTTGCGGTTGGCGTACTGGCCCCGGGCGAACAGGAAGTCCAGGGCTTCGGCCCCGTCACCGACCGCCAGGATCCGGTTGGCCAGGTTGTTCTTCTTCAGAGCCCGAATGGTCAGTTCCCGGTCTTCGGGGCTGTCCTCGACCAGCAGGATCTCGATCTCGGGTGCGGTCACTGGCCACCTCGTGCGGGCAGTGTGAAGTAGAACGTGGCGCCCCGGTCGGGCTCGCTCTCGGCCCACACCCGGCCGCCGTGCCGGCGGATGATGCGCTGCACAATGGCGAGGCCCACACCGGTGCCGTCGAACTCCTCCCGGCTGTGGAGCCGCTGGAACACGCCAAACAGCTTGTCGGCGTACTTCATGTCGAACCCGACGCCATTGTCACGGACATAGTACGTCCGCTCCACCGCCTCGGGCCCACCGTCCAACGACCCGATCTCCACCTTCGCCTGGGGGCGGTGGCGGGAGTACTTCAACGCGTTCCCGATGAGGTTGGCCCAGACCTGCCGCAACAGGGCGGTGTCGCCGCGGGCAGGCTGGAGGGGCTCGATGAGGATCTCGGCGGGGCCGGGCGCCGGGCCATGCTGGAGATCGGTCATCACGTGGCGCACCAGCGCGGCCATGTCGACGGGGGCGGACTCCAACACGGTTCGGCCGAACCGCGCGAAGTTTATCAGATCATCGATCAGCCGGCCCATCCGGGCGGCGTTTTCATGGATGACGCCCAGCAGCCGCTTGGCCTCGCTCTCCAGGGCCGGGCCGTGATCTTCCAGCATGATCTGGGCAAAGCCATTGATTGCGCGCAGCGGGGCTCGCAAGTCGTGCGAGACCGAGTAGGAAAAGGCCTCCAGTTCCTGGTTGGCCGCTTGGAGCTGGGCGGTGCGCTCGGTCACCCGATTCTCCAGCTCGGTATTGAGCCGGCGGATGGCTTCTTCGGTCCGCTTGCTCTCGTCGACCTTTTCGGCGGCACGGTGGGCGGCTTCGGCCTCACGGCGGAGGCCGGCCAGCTCCACGTGCGCCCCGACCCGGGCCAGCAGCTCACGGGCGCTGAACGGCTTGACGAGATAGTCGTCCGCCCCTGCCTCCAGCCCCTCGATGCGTGACTCCTCGCCGGCACGGGCGGAGAGCAGGATGA
>JBGPJS010000236.1:0-6306 GCA_041485505.1 Gemmatimonadota bacterium
AGGATTGCACCATCCGGCGTGTCTCTTCGAAATCGAGCGCGACGTCAACACCGCTGGCCGCGACGCTGGCCGGGATCTTCCAACTACCCGAACTTCGTTCCATCACGAGGCAGTGCCAATGCTCAACAGGCTCGCGCTCCTCATGGCGCTCTGGCTGGCCCGGCCCGTGTACGGTCAGCAGATCGGCTACGTCGTGGTGGTCAACCAGGCCAATCCGGTCTCGTCGCTGACCCGAACCGAGGTTTCCAATCTGTTTCTGCGGAAGGTGACCAAGTGGAGCGATGGTAGCGCGGTCCATCCCGTCGACCTGCCGAACAACTCCCCGGTCCGCGCGGCGTTCTCTCGCGAAGTGCACGGGAAATCCGTGGCCTCTATCTCCGCCTTCTGGCAGCAGCAGATCTTCTCGGGGCGTGACGTACCCCCTTCCGAAAAAGCCGAGGCCGAACTCATCGTATACCTGCGGAACGAACCCGGAGCGATCGGATACCTTCCGGCCGGTCCCCCACCGCCCGGCCTCAAGCTGATCCAGGTGCTGCCATGACGCGCGTTCCTATCCGCCTCACCGTCCGGGGGTCGTGGGTTCTTCTGCTCGGTTGGCTGGCGCTGGCCGGGGTTGGGCCGGTGCGGGCGCAGGGCCTCAGTGATCGGGTGACCTTTCACGGCTTTGCCGGATGGAGCTACGGCCGGACCAACCGGAATATCTTCCTCACCGGCCAGCCCGATGGGGACTATCGCCAGGGTCAGTTCTCTCTCAATGTGGCGGCGAGCCTCAGCGACCAGCTGCACATCATCGCGCAGCCCTCGTTCTCGCAGGGCCGAGAGGAGGGCGCCAGCGCGATCAGTCTCGACTACGCCTTCGCGCAGTGGCGATTCAATGACGCCCTCCAGCTCCGGCTCGGCAAGGTGCAGCAGCCCTTCGGGATCTATACCGAAATCCTCAAGGTGGGTACCCTGAGACCCTTCTTCTCGTTGCCCCAGAGCATCTATGGCCCGTCCGGCTTGGCGACCGACGGTCTGACGGGGATCTCCCTCAGTGCCGCGACCCCGGCGGGGAAGCCTTGGGGACTGAGTGCAGACCTCTATGGCGGTGGCATTGACCTCTCGGAGTTCATCGCGCCGGTGGACATCAATCGCGGCGATACCCTGGGGACCCCGGTAGACATCGAGCACGAGATCAACCGCGACGTGATCGGTTTCCGCACCATTCTGCAGACACCGGTCTCCGGGCTGAGCGTCGGTGGCTCGGCCTTCACCGGTGTGGCGGAAGAGGCCGGCATCAAGAATCGGAACACCGTCTTCGGCTTCCAGGCCGAGTATCTATCCGACGTCTGGTCGATTCGCGCGGAGTACGCCCACGATGCCGAAGGGCAGAAATACATCATCAATTCGGGGTACGTGGAGGCCGCCTATCGGCTGACGTCCAAATGGCAGGTCGCCGCCCGTTACGACCGGTTCACCAACACCCTGCCGGGATATCCCTCACCCCAGTTCCCCGCGCTGCTCCGGCACCGGGACTGGACCGGGGGCCTGGCCTACTGGTTCAGTCCCAATCTGGTCCTCAAGGCGGCGTATCACGACGTGGATGGCAACCGGTTCGCGGGACCCGACGTGGTGGACATTCTGGCGGACGCCAACGCCGGCACCCTCAACCCCCACACCCATCTCTTCGAGGTCGGCGCCCAGTTCAGCTTCTGATCTATGGGCTGTGGGCTATGGGCTGTGCGCTATAGGCTCAGGGTTATGGGTTGTGAGTCAAGCGCAAAACGCCGTGCCTGAATCTCGTACTCCCTACCGCCTTACCACCGTACCGCCGTTTTTTCAACCTCCCTTCAAACTCCCTTCACCGCCCCCACCTTACGGTTTCCCCAGCCTATATAAAGGAGGGGCTGATGTCCGAGGAGATCCACCGGGAATACCACAAGGTCACCGGAGAAAAGCTGCTCCAGACCGTGAAGCGGCTGGTGCATGAGGGGAACGTCCGCCGAGTCGTCATCAAGGATGACAAGGACCGCACCATCGTCGAGATCCCGCTCAACATCGGTGTCGTGGGTGCGCTGTTGCTCCCGGCCTGGGTGGCGATCGGGGCCATCGCGGCCCTCGCTGCGGACCTGACCATCGAGATCGAGAGAGCTACCGAGACGGTCCCGCCGGAGAAGGCGCCTCCGGCCGAGGCGGTCGGGGTGGGGGCTTAAGGCGGGCACCCATGGCGAACATCCTCGTGGTTTTCGGCACGTCGTACGGTCAGACCGGGAAGATTGTGCAGCGGATCGCGCACTCCCTGACCGCGCGGGGACATAGGGTTACGCTGTGGAAGGGGGATGAGCTGCCGGTCGGGTATTCACTCGATGGCTTCGACGGCTTTCTGATTGCCGGCTCGGTGCTCTACGGCAAACACCAGCGGTACCTGGGCGATTTCGTCCGGCGCCACCTCGCCCGCCTCAGCGCATCGCCTTCGGCCTTCGTCTCCGTCTGCGGGGCCATCATGGGAAGTTGGCCCCCAGGTCCGGAAGCGGCGCGGAAGTATGTCGCGAAGTTCCTCGCGGAGACCGGCTGGACACCCCGACTCACTCGATCGTTCGCGGGCGAACTCTCGTACACCCGCTATGGGGTGTTCATTCGTTGGGTCATGCGCTACATCAGCCGGCGGACCGGTCGGCCGACCGACACTTCGCGGGATTGGGAGTTCACCGACTGGGACGCGGTGGATCAGTTCGCCGCGGAACTGGCCGGAACCATGGGGGAAAAGGTGGTGGCGGCGGCCGTGTGGTGATAAGGAATCCCGCTCGACGCTGGAGCGCCGGGCGGCCAAGTATGACTGAATCGGGCCCGGGGCGCCATGGCCCGAGGCATCCTGGGTTCTCCATCGGTCCGGGCGCAAGTTAGCGAAGAGCCCCACTCGGTACCGATCACCGAGTGGGGCTTTCCGTCACCGGGCGCACGGCGGTAGGGGACGGCAGTTCAACGGTCGGACGGCGGCACCAGGTCGCCACGAGGCCGGCGTGGTCGCTGGCCCACAACGGATGGACTGGCCCGGGCACCCTTTCGTTCGGGCGGAACCCTACCCGAAAGGTCAGGTCGGTCTGGCGGGGATTGAGCGGACCCAGCCCGCGGGCAAACACGAAATCAATCCGTTCGATGAACGTCGCCTGTTCGTTGATCAGGTTGGTCCGGTGGCAGCAGGTCAGCCCCGCATCATCCGGATGCCGCTCGAACCAGACATCGTGGAACCCAGCGCCGGTGGCCACCTGATACATCGGTGTGGCCACATGGTCGTTCAGGTCACCCAGGATGATGGCCCGCGGCGCATCGCGATCGAGGCGATGAGCTCCTGCATCTGGGCGGCACGGAGCAGGTCGAGACCCGGCGCGTTGCCGGATTCGAGATGGGTGCTGGCCACCCGATAGCGGCGGCCTTCAATGGTCGCCAGCACGCTCACCCAGCCGCGGATGAGCGTCACCCCCGGGGCCACCGGACCGATGTTGGTGCTGTAATTCCGTTCCACCGTTCCCGGGCCGAGCGCCACCCGCCGCGAGTCCACCAGCATGGCGTCGTAGTCGATCAGGCTGATCCCAGGAATTGGAGCGGCAACGATGTTCTGCACCTGGGCCCCAACGTCATAGGACAGGCCACGGTTCCGGAGCGCCTCCAGCAGCACCGGAAGAAAGTCCACATGGTACACGGCAGGCAGGCCGAACGGCGTCAGGTCAATGTCGACCTTGGAGACTTCCTGAAGGCCGACGATGTGGGGCCGAATTCGGGCGATCTCGTCGGCCAGGGCCCCGGCCCGGGACGGGAAGTCGGTCTCCTGCAAGACGGCCAGCTGGGCGAGCAAGACCGGGATGTCGTCGTTCGGATCGGGCGAGGCAAGAGCACGGATCACCGCGTCCACATCGGTACCGACGTACAGGTTCTGGTTCATGACCACGACCGGCCCGGCTCCTGGAGAATTCGGCGCCGCGGATTGCAGATTCGGGCTCTCCGGTGCCACGGGAGCGTCCCGGGTGCAGCCGACGGCAAGGAGTACCGCACCGGCAAGAAGCGGGAGGCGCAGGGATCTCATGGGATTCCTCCTTTGAGAAGGCTCGGCAACGGCCCGCCCGCCGGAAACATTCGTCCCCGCGCGTGGGCCGCCGCGGGTTCTCGCGGCCAAGCTATCGCGGGGAGTTCACGGTTTCGAAGAAGGTCCGATGAGAAGAATTTCGGAGGAGGCGGGCTGTGGGCTATAGGCTGTGGGCTGTGGGCTGGCTAATGGCTAACGGCAAACGGCTAATGGCTAACGGCTAACGGCTAACGGCTAACGGCTAACGGCTACGGCTAACGGCTAACGGCTACGGCTAACAACCCCCTCGCTCCTAGGCGCCGAACTGTCGCAGGTGGTGGTCAAGATGCTCCCGATGCAGCACGCCCCAGGCCCTGCCGGAGATGCGGCCAAGATCGTCGGCGCCAGCCTGCTCCTTGCATTCGAAATGCGATTGTCGGTGTAACCGGTGCGGGCGACCAGGTGCTCAGGTACCCGGGCGCAGCATCTTGCGTGACAGCTTCTTCCAGGTGCTCCAGTAGAGAAGCCGTCGCCACCAGGTGGGCTTCGGGTGCATCCAGTGCAGAACCGCCCCCTGGGGTCCCTGAGTCGAGTCGACCGTTACCACCGCCGCGAAGGGAGCACCCGCGGTGAGACTGCCGAGCGGAGCGGCATTGACCCGAAGAAAATGCGCCGCCGCCTCGGTGCCAATGGCGCCCAGGCCCATGACCACCAGGAAGGTCCTGCGGCTGGCCGGGTGGTAGCCCTTGAAGATCAGACCACAATCCGATTGCCCGGCGGCCTCGAAGATGTGGGTCGAGACCAGGCTTCGGAAGGCATCGGGGTTACGAAACCCGACGATCCGGGGCTCGCAGGCCTCCAGGATTTGAAAGGTCTTGAAGTGACCACCGATCGCGATGGTATCTTCGCTCCAGTTCTTCCAATCGGCCTCGATCGAACGAAACGCGATCACCTGGTTCCTCCCCACGTCGCCGAGCAGGCGCAACACATCTGAGGCTGCTCGAACATCGCCCGCGGCGTAGACCTCGGGAATGTTCGGCCACTTGCGTACCGTGATCGTGCCGGCCATGCCGGGCTGATAGTCCGGCTCCCGAGAGAAGAATTCCTTGTTGGGCACAAACATGGGGCGGATGAATACACTGATGGTGGTTCGATCCTTTGCCAGGGGGCCGAGCAGCACATTGCGGGGGCGGCGTTGACGCAGGCGAGAGAGGGTGGTCAACACTAACGCAAAGACCGCTGAGGCGATCGCCCCGAGAATGACGCCGAGGGCGACGTCCTTCCAGGTGTCCGTCGGCACCAGCCCATCGTAGGTCAGGAACATGCTCACCTCATGCCGGGCGCGGGAGGGGACCTCTGGTGCGAGACCTGCTATCCACAAACGGCGCGGGAGTCCCGCCAAACCGCCCGGAAGCCGCCGCGGAGAGCCGTCCCATCAGTAAAGCTGAGGTCGAAGGAGCCCCTGAGAGCTCCGTCGGGGTCTCTGGCCCGAAAGCTAATCCGGCCGCTGGCCGCTGCCTGGCAGTCGGCAGCCGCGAAACATCGGGTTGCCGCAGCGACTTGAGTCTCGGCCGGCCAAGCGAAGGTGTTGCCGGCAAGCGAGGTAGCGCCCCGATACACTGAAAGGCGAAGTTGGGGGTAGGTGAATGCCGTGGAGTCGGCGGGAGTAGCGGTGAGGTAGAGGGTGACGGCCGGCCCGTCCCAAGGCGCGCAATCGGCCACCGCGTAGGAATAGGGGTAACCAGGAGGGGAGCCAGGTAGAGGAATCAGTTCGGATTGGCCATCGCAGCTGCGGCCAGGAGTGCCAGGCCCCCGAGGAGTCCGCCGGTCAGTGATCGAGGCATAGAGGATTCCCCAATGCTGGAGCTGCTGAACCGCGGAGGCGCAGAGAACGCGGAGCCGACTCGTGAAAGATGTCAGCCAGCAGTCCTGAAGTCGATGACATGATAGGGCGTCCGGGACAGGAGTCCGTGGGCGGCGTCACATGGCGCCAAGCGGACACCGGTCGTGCCTTCGGCCGGCGGGAGAGGCGGGAGGGCGGTCAGGCGGTAGGCGGTAGGTTGTTAGTACCAGCTGCCGGCTGCTGTCCGACCGTCTTACTGCTTCACCGTCATTCCGCCGTACCGCTGAGCCTGCCCCGATTTGGTGGACACCTACCTGAGCCTCCATCTTGGAGGCAGGAGGTGTCCCATGGCTCGTCATCGACGGTCGTTCAGTCCAGAGTTCAAGGTGGAAGCGGTGAAGCTGGTGGTCGAGAGCGGTCGCCC
>JBGPJS010000237.1:0-6285 GCA_041485505.1 Gemmatimonadota bacterium
AGAGCCGCGCACGCTGTCCGCCGTCCGGCCGAGGGAGCCGCGAGAACATCGGTGCCGTAGGAATGCGGCCGTTTTTCGAGCGCGACCGGTGAGAGCAGCGTCACCCCCGCATCCGCGACCTCCCGGGCGCTCCCGGCACCGACGTCCAGGTACGCGTTGTCGACCGAGAACGGCTCGTCGCTCGCGGCCCGCCCCCGGGCCAGGTGTACGGAGCGGACCGCGACCACACCGGGGACCGGGCGATTGCGGCCGAAGACGATGACCCGTTGCCCCTCGAGCTGCTGATCGAAGAGTGGACTGGACACCCGACCGACCCGACGCAACGTCAGGTAGCCGTCGTCCCGAACGCCGCCGACCACGTAGCCCGACTCGTCCACCGGGCAGACCACCAGCCGCCGGGGCTCTCCCGACCCCAGCGTGAGTACGGCGTTGCCGGCACGATCGCGCACCGACCCCGGCAGCAATGCCAGCAGCGTGTCCACCATTCGTTGCTCGTAGCCGGTCACGGCGGTCATCCGGCTCAGCCGCTCGGCCAGGTTTCCGAGTCGCGACTCTTGGCCCGAGGCAGACTCCGACATGCCGCCGAGGGACAACCCTGTCAGAACAGCTAGAAGAAGCCGCGGACGAAGCCGGGTGGTTGGGCGGGGGATGAACCGCAGATGAACGCAGAAGAACGCAGAAAATGGGCCGAGCACTCTCATGAAAGAAGACCGAGTTTGAGACGACTGATTCAAGGTGTCTATCTGCGTCATTTCTGGGTCCATCTGCGGTCGAACCGGCCATGCCTTGCGCACGTCGGGATGGCATCATCCGGGTTTATCCGGGTTCATCCGCGGCTAAACCTGGGCGGTTGGGCGGGCGATGAACCGCAGATGAGCGCGGAAACGGGGTTGAGCACTCTCAGGAAGAGGCCGGTTTACACCACTGATTCAAGCTGTCTATCTGGGTAACTTCTGCGTCCGTCTGCGGTCGAACCCGGGAGATCTGTCGCTCACGTCGGCGTGACATCATCCGGGTTCATCCGCGGCTAAGCCCGGGGTGGTTGGGCGGGGCCGGAACCGGCTCCGGTGCGGCGAACGGCCGCAGCGATCTCTTCGAGATCCTGAACCGTCAACCGGAGGTCCGCGGCCCCGATCCATCCCTCCACCTGAGCGGCCGAGCGGGCCCCGACGATGGCACCGGTGACGCCGGGCCAGGCCAGCGTCCATGCAATCGCCACCGAGGCGACGGTCACTCCGTGGCGGGCCGCGATAGGCTTGAGCGCGTCGCGCAGCGAGAGGTTTTTCTCCAGCTTGGGAGATTGGAACTGGTCGGAGCCACGCCGCCAGTCATCCTTGGCGAGACTGGCCACCCGCGCCGCGGTGAACGAGTCGGTCAGGAGTCCGGCCTGCATCGGACTGTACCCGATCACGCCGGCGCCGTGGGAGGCGCACCAGGGGATCACCTCGGTGGCGGCATCCCGCCGTACCAGCGAGAACGGGGGCTGCAGCGACTGGACATGCCGTATCGTCTCGCAGCGATCGAGCAGGGCTACGTCGAAGTTGGAGACCCCACCGAACCGCACTTTCCCCTCGGCGATGAGCCGGCCCATCTCCTCCCATGAATCGTCCAGCGGAGTACTCATCTCGTCCGGCCAGTGGAACTGGTAGAGATCGATCCGTTCGACACCGAGCCGGGCGAGCGACGCCTCGCACTCTTTTCGGATGGAGGCGGGACGGAGGATCCGCTGGGCCGCGGTCATGGGGTGAAGATCGTCCCAGACCAGTCCACACTTCGTGAAGATGAGCGGACGGTCCCGGACCGGGACAGCCTTAAGGAACCGGCCCACTACCCGTTCCGAGTGACCCAGCCCGTAAATGGCCGCGGTGTCGATCCAGTTGAGGCCAAGCTCGAGCGCCCGTCGCATGGCCGCAACCGACTCGGCGTCGTCCTGGGGTCCCCAGCTGAAGGCCCACCCGCCCCCACCGGCAGCCCAGGCCCCGAAGCCAAGGGCGCTGATCGCAGGACCACCGGTGCCCAGTGATCGTAACTGAAGAGTCATCTGAGATTCTCACCTGATACCAGGCACGGATGAGTCAGTGTTCTTCTGGGCCCGCCATCGGAGCACTGGGCGCCCGGTTCATCGATCGACATCGATCCGGATTTCGTCCGCCTCGCCCGCGGTTGTCTGGGCGCGCACCACATGGTTCCCGGGGACCAGTGCCCAGCGCGACTCTCGCACCGAGAGTCCGTCCACGTACCAGCGTACCGCTTCTCCGCCCGGTCCGCCAGCGGCGCGCAATGCGAGCGTCGCGTAGCGCGGGTCCACTCCCGGCGGTACCCGGTAGTGGTCACCGTTTCTCGGAGAGATGATCCGGAACCCGGGAGAAGCTGCCACGGAACTCGGAGAACCGGCGTTCGTCGACCGTCTCGAACTCGCCTCCCCCTGCCCACCAGCCCGCCAGCGACCGGTAGGAAGTCCCTTAGGGCCCGACTGCCCGTCCGCTTCCCACTCCGCGTACTCGACCGGCAACTCCACCACTCCGTCACGGTGCCAGTCGCACAGCCGTGCGGGCTCGGTTCCGGGGGCGAACCACTCCTCCATGCGGGGGCATTCCGCGCCGGCGCGAAGCCCGGACACCCGGCAGATGGTGATCGGCACCGCCCCGGTCTCGGCCGGAGTGAGCAGATCGCCGGGCGGATACCGCTCGGCGGTGGCCAGCACGGCGCGGTGCAGCAGCGGGCCCGCGCCGCTCACGCCGCTCACGCCTTCCATCGGGCGTCCGTTGAAGTTGCCGACCCAGACGGCGACGGTGAACCGGCCGGTGGTCCCCACTGCCCAGTTGTCGGTGAAGTGACGGCTGGTGCCGCTCTTCGCGGCCAGGGGGAACGGAAAGTCGAAGGGGGTCTGCAATCCGAACCCGGGAATCCGCGCGACGGGATCTCGAAGAATGTCCAGCACGAGCGCGGCGGCACCGGTCGACATGATCCTCCGTTCAGCCTCTCCCGCCGACCCGCGACCGTCAGGGAGGCCAGTGGGACCGCTCCGCCGTCCCGCCTCCGCCACTTCCCACCCAAAGGGTCGCCATAGGCCCCCGTTCGCCAGCGCCCGGTATCCGTTCGCCAACGCGACGAGGGTCACATCACCGTTGCCTAACGCCAGGCCGAGTCCATAGTGCTCGGCGCTGCGGTCGAGGGAGGTGAAGCCCGCCTCTTGAAGGCCGTGCAGCAGCGTCGCGAAGCCGATTTGATCGGCCAGTTCCACGGCTGGAAGATTGTAAGAACTGGCCAACGCCTCCCGCGCGCGCACCGGACCGTGGAATCGCCGGTCATAATTCCTGGGATGATATGGGCCCGAGGACGTCTGGAAGGTGCGGGGAATGTCGGGGAGCACGGTTGCGGTCGTGAAGCCGCGATCGAGAGCCAGCCCGTACAGAAAGGGCTTGAGCGCGGAACCCGGCTGCCGCTGAGACACCACCATATCCACCTGTCCAGCGGTGTCGGCCCAGAAATCGGGAGACCCGACCCAGGCCAGGATTTCCCCCGAACCGTTGTCGAGGACCACCGCAGCGGCCTGCCGGGCGCCTCGATCGGCGAGCAGATCGACGGTGTGACGCACCTCGGCCTCGAGCGAGGTCTGGAGGTCGAGGTCGAGGGAGGTGCGCCAGCGTCCCTCGAGTGGGTGACCATCCCGCTCCGCCCATTGAATGAGATGACTGGTGAAATGGGGCGCCAGGAACGGGGTGCCGCGCTCGGCGGCCATCAGGGGTTCCTGCGAGGCGCGGTGGACCTCTTCCTTCGAGACGTGGCCTAGATCCTGGAGCCGCGCCAGGGCCACCGACTGCCGGCGGCGCGCCCGAGAAAGTGAGACCAGGGGATTATCGCTGGAGGGCGCGTGCGCCAATCCGGCGAGCAGTGCCGCCTGGCCCAGGCTCAGATGGTCGACAGAGGCATTGAAGTAGAGCGCCGCTCCCGCCGCCACACCAACGGCGCCCTGGCCCAGCGGCACCCGGTTGAGGTACTGCTCCAGGATCTCCTGCTTGGACAGGTGCGCCTCCAGCCGGAGCGCCCAGAACGCCTGGCGGACCTTGTCGGTCCAGCCACGACCGATCGGTCGCAGCAGGCGGGCCAGTTGCATCGTGATCGTGGAGGCGCCGGAGACCACCTGCCGCCGCCGGAGATTGTCGCGGAGGGCTCGGGCCACCGAGCGCAGATCGATCCCGTGATGGTCGTAGAACCGTCGGTCTTCGAAGGTGATGAACGCGAGCAGCAGGTCCGCGTCCATCCGGTCGAGCGGCGCCCAGCCTACGAGACTACCATCGGCCGCACGAGTGGTGCGGAGGGTGAGACCGTGGCGGTCTTCGATGGTGAGGCTCTGCGTCTCCGCCGGGGCCACGAGCCCAGGCGGCAGCGGCCAGGCGATCCAGGTCGCCAGCGCGAGCCCCGCCATCGCGAGACCCGCAGCAACCGGGAGAATCGCTCCTCGTCTGATCATGCAGAACTCACCCCCTCACCAACCTTTCCGTTCCCGGTTCCCTGCTCACCTAGCCGTCACCGTGAACACCCCCCCGTCACTCCGCCCATATACCGCCGGGTTGTACATCTCCTCGGCGTGTGCCGGGGGTCGGATGAAGACGCCGGGGGTCGTGGCCCGCGCGACGTAGCTTGCGTTGTACCCGCCTCTCCAGAGCACGGTAGCGAAATAAACCACTCGATCGTCCCGCATTTCCTTGTGATCGAACGGCGACCACCAGCCAGCATCCCAGGACCCGTAGTACCACTCACCGTTCTCTTCTCCACCCCCTTCTTGGTCCCCGCCCTCCTCGTTGCCTATATAGTCATAACCACGCTGTTCGGCCCCAGGACCCGGAACGCCACCCGACGTCCGCAGACTGAGGTCGACCGCCTCGAGCCCGGCGGGCAGCGCATCATCCAGCACCACGAACTGCCGATCACCCGGCACCGTGATCCGAAGCCGGACCCGTACCAGTTCCCCTTCCTTCACGCTGACCACTGGCGTGCTGTCGTCGAGGCGCTCATACCAGCGCTCGACCTGGATCCCCTCCTGGGCAGGATTCAGTGGCCGTTGCAGGGGGACTTCCTTGACGGTGAGGTAGTAGTAGACCGGGGCCCCGGTGGCCTGCGCCTGGAGCGAAAGCTTCAGCGACCTTTCGCCGGCCGCGCCTCCCAGGAGCCCGGTGAGGGCCACGCTCGAGTCTCTCGGCGGGCTCCCCTGCGGCGCCGAACGCAATATCACCTGGCCTCCGACCAGTACCTTGAACTCACGAGGACCCGCTGCCCGCTGCCTCCGAGCAAACTGCGCCAGGGCCGTGACCACCGCGGCGTAGTCCTGCGTATTCCAGTAGTCCCAGAGACCAGCCCTACCCTGCTGCACCAGCGTTTCCACCAGCGGCCCGATCAGCGGGTGGGCGGAATCGACGGCCAGAGTCGCGGTGAGGAGCCTGGCCGTGGGTCGGACTCGCGAGGCGAAATAGTGGTAGACCGGATACACCGAATCCGGAACCACGGCCCGCCGTCCCTCAATTGTGACGGTCTTCCACGCCGGCAGCAGCAGGCCGCGTGCGGCCTTGAACGCGCGACGGCGGGCCAGGATCTCAGCGAGTCGCACCCGGTCCTCCCAGGCGATCTGGGCGGCATTCCGCAGGAGTTCATTCTCCGCGGGCAGGTCGGGTTGCCCCAAGCGGCTGAGGTAGTCCGCCGCCGCCACCTGATCGCTCAAACTGCTCCGCTGATCCTGATACCAGCCGATAACCGGCGCCCGGATCGCTTGGGATTGGTGCAGCGACTTGGTGAGATATGACGCCAACCGCGCGAGCACCGAGTCGTCCACGGCAATACCGGCCGCCCTCGCGGCCAGCAACGTCGTGCCGGCATACCCGCTCAGCCATGGCGTGGTCCAGTCGGTCGAGCCCCAGTACCCGATGCCGCCATCGGAACGCTGGCGGCGGCTCAGGATGCCGACCGCCTTTTCGATTTCCCGACCGGGGTTTCCCTTCAGCAGGGTCTTGTCGCCGAGCGACTTCTGGGCCTGATAGAGGGCGATGATCGGCGTGGCGGAGCTGGATACCTGCTCGGTACAGCCGTAGGGATAGACATAGAGCGCCCACCGGAGGCCCCGGATCACGCTGAGCGGCGAGGTGCCAAGGCTGAGTTCGAGGCGGGACCGCACCGGATCGATGTCCTCCGGGAGGGTGAACTCCGCGGTGGCCGTATCCTGCAGCACGCCGGCAACCGTGCTGGCGCGGAGGTGGTAGGCCGGCTGGATGGCGAGTCGCTGCTGCACGG
>JBGPJS010000238.1:0-6282 GCA_041485505.1 Gemmatimonadota bacterium
CAACTACAGGTGGGGCGGGCTTTCATCCCAACTACAGGTGGGGCGGGCTTTCATCCCACTACAGGTGGGGCGGGCTTTCATCCCAACTACAGGTGGGGCGGGCTTTCATCCCAACTACAGGTGGGGCGGGCTTTCATCCCAACTACAGGTGGGGCGAGCGTCCCGCCCGCCCGCTCTGACCTCACCCCCTGCGACCCCGCGTAGCGAGGAAGTCCTTTAGGATCCCCCTCTCTCTACCCTGCCTGGTCATCCGATGTTCTTGGACCTGAGCCCAATCGCCCCCAGTCAATCTCGATCTCGCCTCGTCAGCCGTATCGCTCGAACCGGGGTGCTCCCCTCTCCCGGAGGGGGAGGGGCCGGGGGAGGGGTCCCCCTCCCGCCGTCGCGCCGCTTCCGCCGCCGGCCCTACCGCCCCACCGGCTGCCACCGATCCAGCCAGTCCAGCGCCTCCTGGATCAGCCGGGTCCGCGGCACGAAATGGCTGCCCTCCTCCACCACGTGCCGCTTCTGGTCGGCCGGTGTCCCCAGCAGCCGGAACATCGCGAGTTGGGAGCTCTCTACCGGGAAGAAGAAGTCGTACCGCCCATTGATCATCAGGGTCGGGATCCGGATCCGGGGCAGGAAATTGAGCGGCTCCACCTCCGGTCGGGTCCGCGGAAAGTCCAGCCCGGCCACCACCAGGACGCTCACCCTGATGCGCGGCTCCACCGCCGGCAACAGCCCGCCCATCGCACCGCCCCAGCTCAGGCCGTAGTACCCCAGGTGGTCGGTGCTGACGTCGGCCCTGGTCTCCAGGTAGTCGATCCCCCGACGCAGGTCCTTGGCCCACATGACGACGTGGTCGCGGTAGAAATTGGTGCTGTCCTGGGTGTCGCTCTTGAGCGAATCGCTCCGCTGATAGGTCCCCTTGTACACCGGGTACAGCACCGCACGGCCGCTCTTGATGACGAAATCGATCGACCGCACCTGCAGGTTCTGGGGGGCGAGGTCATGGATCGCGGCACCCGGGGGGAAATACACCACGACGGGAACCGGCTTCACCCCCCGCTTGGGCAGGTAGAGATAGACCAGCAGGGTGTCGCCCGCATAGGCCGCGTTCATGCGCACCAGCTCGCGGGTCCAGTCGCCCTCGTCTACGCTCTCCAGCACCTTGGCGTTGAGCGGTGTCCGGTCGTACTGGTACATCTGGAGATAGGCCGCGAAGACGGCGTCCGATACCGGCCGCTCCTTGGAGAAATCGCGCAAGGTGCGCTGCAGCGGCTCCCCGGCCCGTACCAGGTTCTGGTCCTGGACCAGGTACCTCGCCAGACGGATCCCGTTAGCCGCCGTTCGATTGAACGGTGCCTGGGTGTAGGTGTCGTTGAACTGGCTCGGCCCGTCGTTCCAGCCCCCGCCCAGGATGAACCGCTCATCGCCGGAGGCGTTCTGGCCCCACTCCCGTACGTTGCCCGCCATGTCGTAGCTGCCGAAGCCGCTGATGTTCTGGGCGCTGCCGACGGGCCTGGTGCCCTGGCCAGAGAAATTGCTCATCGGAACGATCCAGGCGCTGTTCCGGACCGTGGCCGCACGATTCCAGTGGAAGACGGTGGGCAGCGACTTACCGGCGAACCTGGCGTACGCCGCGGCCTCGTACCAGCTCACCCCCGCCACCGGGTATTGCTCCTGTCCCGCGGGATACTCTCCCGCTTCCCAGGTGGAGGGTCCGGCCCGCCCGGTCCGGTCGGTCATCAGGGCCATGGCCTCCTCCCACGACAGCACCCGCCCGTCCTTGGCGAACGGATACTCCCACAGCTCCCGGCGCCGGTACCCGCCGCTGTCCACGAAGCGCTTGAACTCGGCGTTGGTCACCTCGTAGCGATCCATCAGGAAGTCGCCCAGCGCGATCGGTTTGATACTCTCAAACATGGGGAACTGCACACCCAGCTCGCCTCCGGCCACCCGGACCATCTCGGGAGGAAGCGCACTGTCCCGGTCCAGGGTGATCTCGGAACCGAACGGCGTGCCGACGAGATCGAGCGTCCGGTAGCCCGGCGACTCGATCCGGAGCCGGTTCGAGTTGAGCAGCAGGCCCCCGCCCCCGCTCAGCGACAGCAGCACGCTGTCGAGCGGTGTCTTGCCCAGGAGTATCCAGGCGGAATCGGGCGACGTGTAGTCCTTGCGCCAGACCGTGGCACCGGGTGGGTTGCTGTGCAGGTTGACTCGGCGGGCGAACCTGGGCCGGAGCGCCCGGAAGAGTGAGTCGCGGGGGTTCACCGCCTCGACTCGTAGGGCCAGGACGTACGCCGAGTCCCATTGGGCCCGCTCTGTGAGGGCCAGGATCTGGGGAATCCCCTGCTCCCGCGCCCAGCGTCGCTCGCTCTCCCGCCGCCTCGGCCCGAACCAGAACCAGGCGCCGAGAATGACGCCCACGGCCACGGCGGCCCGGATGAGCCAGTGGCGCCGGTCGCGCCCCGCTCCCGACTCGCCCGGCCTCGCCGCGGTGACACCGCCTCCCGGCGTAGCGAACGCCTCGAGGTGCGCCAGCAACTCTTCAGCCGATTGCCAGCGCTCGGCCGGGTCCTTCTCCAGGCAACGCATGATGGCCGCCGCGAAGGGTGCCGCGAGGTCGGGGCGGCGCGGCCCGAGCGGTGGTGGAGTGCGGGTCACCTGTGCCGCGAGGATCGCCTGTGGCGTCGATCCGGTGAACGGAGGCTCTCCGCTCAGCATCTCGTAGGCCATCACTCCCACCGCGTACAGATCGGCCCGCGCATCGACCGTCCCCTGACCCACCGCCTGCTCCGGCGCCATGTAGGCTGGGGTGCCGATGGCAAGACCCAGCTCGGTGAGGGTGCCGGGGTCCTTCGGATCCGGTGGACCCTCGGGGCGATTGCTGGCAGCAATCGCCTTAGCGACCCCGAAATCCATCACCAGGGCGTGGCGCCCGGTGAGCATGATGTTCTCGGGTTTGATGTCCCGATGGACTATGCCCTGGCGGTGGGCGTGGGCCAGGGCATCGAGCACGTTCTGGAGGATCCGCGCCGTCTCCCCGGGCGAGAGCGTGCGGTCCCGCCTCAGCCGTTCCCGCAGGCTCTCCCCCTCGACCCGGGGCATCACATACCATAGTAGGGGCGGGGCACTGCCCCGCCCGATTTGGTCGGCCGGGATCTCACCCGAGTCGATCAGGGTCAGGATGTGGGGGTGTTGCAGGTGGGCGGCGATGCGGATCTCGCGCAGGAACCGTTCGGCGCCGAGCACGGCGGCGAGCTCGGGATGCAGCACCTTGAGTGCCACGGGGCGATCGTGCTTGAGATCGTGCGCCAGGTAGACCGTGGCCATCCCGCCGCGGCCGAGCTCCCGCTCGATCGTGTAGCTGTCGGCGAGTCCATGCTGGAGCAGGGTGAGAAGGTCGGGCACGGAGGAATACTAGCCCAGAAGAGACGGAAGAGGCGGGAACGGGGAACCGGGAACGGGAGAACGGGGAACAGGGACTGCGGAGCCGCCCCTTCTGTCATTGCGAGGGCCCCGGCGCTGCGCCCTAAAGGACTCCCTCGCGGTCGGGGTGCTAACGCACCCATGGACCGCTCGGTCGCCGGGCCCGCGGCAATCTCCATCCGTCCTGCAGATCACCCTTCGCCGCCGCCTCACCCCTCTCCCGCCTCTACCGCCCCTCTTTCGCCCGGGGCCGAGGTGCCGGCGTCCCCACGAAGAAGCCGCGGGCACTCAAGTCTTCGTCGACGTCGGGCCAGTGAGCTCCTTCACCCAGGGCGATGAGCCGCCAATTCTCTCGCTGGGCCGGCGTGGCTTGCTCCAGGCGCCAGGACCACCATAGGGGGATGCCGATTCGGCGGCCGTCCACAAAGGTTGCGGTGATCCAGTGATCATCCACTTCAACGCGGACGATGTTTGGATAGTCAGGTGCCACAATAGTCATCCCAGGCCTCCAGCAACACCGTGAGGTACTGAATGATAGTCCTTTCGATTCCGGCGAGCTCGTGGGGTCCGAAGCGGCCTCCCCGCGCGAGGACCACCGGACGAAGCCAGAACTTGCAGCGGGCCGTCTCCCGCTCCACATGGACATGTGGAGGCTCTTCACAATCTACGCTGTAGAAGTAGAACCGATACGGTCCGGGAATCCCTGGGATGGTCGGCATGCCCGACCGTAAGCCTGGTGCCTCAACCACGGCTCAAATGTGACCCTAATCAAAATCACTGGCTCGCGCCGTAGCTCATTCGTATTTTCCCGCCGCTTCCGCCCCTTCTGTCATTGCGAGGGCCCCGGCCCAGCGCTTTAATAGACTTGAAACAGGTCTTTTATAGACCTATATTAAGTCTATGAAAGACACTCTATCACCCTCTGAAATCGAGGAGACGCTTCGCCGCCTGGGGGAGCTCCTGGAGCACGGAGGTCGCAACGCGGCGATCGTCGTGGTGGGTGGAGCTGCGCTCAATCTCCTTGGCGTGGTGCAGCGAAACACCGTCGACATCGACGTCATTGCGGTTGGGGGAGGGGTGGGCCCGACCGGCACGCCAATGATCGTCGAGCCCAAGGGGTTGCCCCTGGACCTCGCCGAGGAGGTGGCTCGGGTGACTCGTGATTTCAACCTGCCGCCCGGCTGGATCAACACCGCCGTCGCCAGTCAGTGGCGCACTGGGCTGCCGCCCGGATTCGCGGATCGGATTCACTGGCGACAGTACGGCGGGCTGTCGGTCGGCCTGGCGGGCCGGTGGGATCTGATCGCATTCAAGCTGCACGCCACCGCGGATCAGGACATGAGAAGCCGGCACCTGACCGACCTGCTGGCACTCCAACCCAGCCGGGAGGAGCTGGAGTCTGCGGCGGCCTGGGTGCGGACCCAGGATGCCGGGCCGGAATTCCATGTCATTCTTACTCGAGTGATGGCCCATGTCGCTGCCCACACTTCCTAAGACCGCAGCCGTCCTCAAAGCTGCACTGGTCCACGCCGCCTGGGCTCAGTGGTCAGGAATAGAGAGCTGGTCGACCGGGAAGCCGGCGCGCTCAGTGGTCGATCCCGAGGCGCTGGTGTTGGGATCGCTTTGGTTGGAGGCCGAGGAACCTCGCTTCTGGCGACTCCTCCGGGTCTGGGCCCGGGGTGGGGCACGCTGGCTCAGCGTGCAGCGCATCAACAACCTCGTCTCGGCCTACCCGGAGCCGGTCCAACAGCGGCTCGGCGCCTTTGCCTATGAGTGCCTCCATGGGGCCAAGGATGCCCGCTGGCGGAGCCTGGCACGGTCACCCAAGCCGGCCGTAGTGCGGGAGCGAGGCCGGGAGCTCATTCCGTCACCCCAGCTCAAGTCACCCTCGGCCCTGCTGCTCCGGCTCCGGGTAGGACTCGGCGTCGGGGTTAAGGCCGACGTACTGGCCTACCTGCTGGGGAGTGTGGGCTCCAGGCGGACCATCGGGGAGGTCACCGTGGCGACCGGTTACTACCGCCGCGGGGTTCAGCGCGCGGTCGAGGAACTGGTGGCCGCTGGGTTCCTGGTCGTGCTGGCCACTGCGCCCGCCTCGTACCGCGCGCCCCTGAACACCTGGGGGCCGCTGCTTGGCTTGGGGGACGACCCGCCGCTCTGGCGCCATTGGCAGCAACTCTTTGCACTGGGGGCGGCGCTGGATGAGGTGGCGTCAGGGACCGCATCGGCGTCGCCCTACATCCAGAGCAGCCGGGCGCGGGGCGTGATAGAGGAGCACCGGGCGGCGTTCGATCTCAACGGGGTGCCGCTCGGGGATCCCGGTATGGTTCCAGGGGAGGAGTTTCTGGGCCTGCTGGCCGAGGACATCGGGCAGTTGGCGGAGCGGGTTCGCGAGAACTTCGTGTAGCAGGCTCCGCAACCACAGGGAACGGGGAACAGGATACAGGGAACGGTGGTTACGAGCGAAGGCCGGTCCCGTTCCCCGCGACCGAGCGCCCCTTGGGAGTGGGAAGCGACCCGGCGACCGAAGGGAGTCCCTTTAGGGCGCGCGAGGAAGCCCTTTAGGGTTTTCCCGTTCCCCAGCTCTTTCTGTCATTGCGAGCCGCGTGGCGGCGAAGCAATCTCGATCTCGCCCTGGCGACCGCCTTACCGCCCGCCCGACCGACCGCCTTACCGCCTGTCCGCCCTACCGCCCTTCCCGCCTCTCCCGCCCCTTCTGCGAGGCATGCTTCCAGGCATCATCTGATGTATATTCCATGCAGACGCCATCAGAGGAAGCCGCATGCGCACCACCCTGAACCTCGTCGATACCCTGCTCGATGAGGCCCGGAAGCTCTCGGGCCTGGAGGAGCGGACCGCGCTGATCCACGAGGG
>JBGPJS010000239.1:0-6253 GCA_041485505.1 Gemmatimonadota bacterium
CCCGTGAGCTGGCCGAGGAGCCAGGCTCCGAGTGTAGCGACTCCCGCCGGATTGGTGTTCGACGTCGCTCCGAAGAGGCTGCCGCCGCCACCGGTCACCGCAAAGGTGACCGGCACACCGGAGACCGGGTTGTTGTTTCCATCCGTCAGAACCACCGCGGGAGCAATCGGCAGTAGTGTCGCATCAGGCGCCGTCTGACCATTCCCGGCCGAAACCGCGATGAGCACCGGCGCACAAGCCGAGTTCAGATTGATCGCGGAAGACTGTCCCGCCACGATCCCGACCGCCTGGGTGCCAACCGCCTGACAGCCCTGGGCCAGCGGCGAGATGGAGACCAGGACGGTCCCCGTCGGCAGGTTGGTGAACCCGAATACACCATGGGAATCAGTCGTCGTCGTAAGGTTGCCCGGCTGGAGGGTGACGGTGACCCCGGGAATTCCGAAGGCGTTGCCATTCACGGTTCCGGTCAACGCGCCCGTCGTGCTACCGACTCCGCTACAGCTCACCGAGAAGTTCGCCCCGGTGGCACCGCCCGCGACCACCGTTACGCCCTGGGTACCCGGATTGATGCAGCCGTTGGGCAGATTGCTGAGTGTCACCACCACCGGCCCTGCCGGCAGGCCGGGGATGGTGAAGCCACCCGCCCCATCGGTCGCGGCCCCCTTGCCGCCCGGGTTTACCACGACGGTGACCCCGTAGAGATTGCCGAGACTGGGTGAGGTGACCGTCCCGACCACCGTGCCCGTGGTCGCTGAAGGCACCGGACAGGTGACACTGAAGTCCACCGTCGCGATGCCGCCCGCGGTGACGCTCACCGCCTGGGCCCCCGGATCGGTACAGCCGGTGGGCAGGTTGGTGAGCGCTACCGAGGTCGCTCCAGTTGGCAAGTTCACCAGCTGATAGCCGCCGGTGATGTCACTCAGCACTGGCGTCCCACCGCTGACGCCCACACTCACGTCCTTGAGCGCCCCCGACTGCGGGCTGACCACGTGGCCCGACATGGCCCCGCTCTGCGGCAGCGGGGGCGGCGCGGGATGGTCCAGCAGATCGGCCGCGACCACGATATAGGCCTGGACCACGGTCGCGTTGGCCGCCACGTCGAAGCCCACCGTCGTCGGGGCGGTGGTCTGGCCCGGCCCGAGCGGGGCCGGATAGCTCTCCCAGCGATAGCAGTCGCTGGTGACGCCGGTGGGACAGCTCGCGAAGTCATTGAAGAAATTGAAAGGCGCCCCGCTCCCCGCCGTGTGATTGCCGTCCCAGTCGCCGCTCGGGGTAGCACTCCCCGCCTGCGGTGCGGTCACCTTGGCCGTGAAGGGGAAGACCAGAATCCCGGTCACTCCGGCCGGAGGCCTCGGAAATGTCGGCGTCACGAGGTCGGTGACGCTGAGCTTGTTGCTCAGCGCCATGTCGAAGCGGACCCGCCGCTTCCCAGCGGGTGCCGGGGCGCCCGGTGGAAGGAAGACGACGTTCGAGGTGGTGATCCCGAGCGCATCGTCGTTGAGAAGTGAAAAGGCCGCGACGCCGGGTGCTGACTGTTCACTTACCCCCTGCCCGCCTCCGCTGGAGGCAGGTTGAGGGTGACTGACCTTGATCACCCCAGTCAGAAGGTCGATCTCGAAGAGGAAGGCCTGGCCCCGGAGCTCGATGCTGGGCGGGCCGTTCCCGCCGGGGGCATTGAGCTGATCGCCCCGACAGCCGAGGAGCATAGTCACGAGAACCACTAGAGCACCCCATCCCGGCGTTAGCCGACGAGCCATGCGGAACCTCATACTTCCTCCTCGTGAGTAGTCGGTGTCAGTCGCTCAGGCTCTGGCTTGGTGTCGTGCCCCTCAGCAGCCGACCGGAATCCACAAGAGGGACCGGACCGGCCCTCCACTCGCACTGCTGAACCCCCACCCCACGATCCGGCCACAGAGGTTGATGTCCCAGGCCCGGGCTTCCGCCCCGCCGCTGACCGAGGGCAGCGTGCCGGAACCCGCTGTTGGGCTGAAGTAGAGACCCTGCACGGTCCCGCCGAATGGCTGGTCGGCCGAGCCAACGGCGACGCCGCTGTCATTCACCGCCCGGTACTCCGCGGTGGTGCCGCCAAAGCGATATGAG
Source organism: Gemmatimonadota bacterium (assembly GCA_041485505.1). Taxonomy (GTDB): domain Bacteria; phylum Gemmatimonadota; class Gemmatimonadetes; order Gemmatimonadales; family GWC2-71-9; genus JBDUEA01. The sequence goes on from JBGPJS010000239.1 coordinate 2,101, forward strand.
AGGAGGGGGGTGCCGCGTACATCGAACACGGCTGCGGTATCGGTTCCGCCGAAACCGAAGAAGAAACCGGCGAGACTCACCAACCGATTGATGCCATAGCCGCAGGAGCCGATGGATCCACCGTACCGGTCCACCAGCACCATCCCGCGGGAACGGGTCCAGCGCATGGCTCGTTGCGCGCCTGCGGCATCATCGGCGCAGCCCGTCACTGTGCCCTCCGCATTAATATCCATCGCCTCGCTGTTGAGCCCGCCCAGCGTGCCCAGCAGTGTGAACGACCGGGTGCTTGCCTCCCAGACAAAGGCGTGACGAACTCCGCCCGGGTCCATCATGGTTCCCACGACCTGGCCATTGGCGTTGACCCCCTGCGCGGAGTTGATCTGGCCACCGAGCGTCGGCAGCACGATGGGACGCGAGGTCGGGCTGGCCCAATAGGCCGCGCTCCACTGCCCGCTGGGGTAGAAGGCGCTCCCCGCGATTCGCCCGTCGGAGGAGATGCCATAGGCCGATGAGCCGTTCGCCCCAATGGGCAGTCTGAGCCAGGTGATTCCGCCCGCCGCGTCTCGGACCCACCCCAGGGTGCCAAGCGATGTGTTGGACCAGCCGGCGATCTGATTCGCGTCGTTGATCGAATAGGCATAGGAGTCTTCGCTGGGACCCGTGCTGATGTCCTTGACCGCATAGCTGGCGCTGGCGTGAGCCAGCAGGGAAGCATCGGGGGTGGCAAGCGGACCGGCCATCGGTTCGCTGCTGCAGCCGAGAACCAGGAGGAGGAGCCCGGGGCGACAGATCGCTTTCATGATCGTTCTCCAACGTGAGGAGTAAGGAGTGAGGAGTGGGCCCGGACGGGACGCCATGAGCCGGGGACCATCTCAGAACCCCGAGCCGAAGCCGAACGAGAAGTGCAGGTCGTGCTGGGTGACGGCGCTAGTCTGCGCGTTGCCCTGGTACTTCGCTCTATAGAGGTAGTCCTCGGCGTTGAGCTGCACGCTGAGCAGCCCGCCCACCCGCACCCGGAACGAGGCGCCCAGCGCGCCGCCCACGTCTGTGGTGCTGGTGGGGTAGGCGTCGCCGCTGTGGTTCACGACGCTGACACCGCCGCTCACCAGCATGGCAATCGGATGCCTGGCCGGAAGCAGGAAGACCAAGACCCGGCCGGAGCCGCTGATGATCTTCGACTTGGTCTTGCTGCCGCTCCCGGGCGCCGAGAACGTCAGCTCGCTGGGCGCGTAGTCGCCGGAAGCTTCGATACCGAACCGTTGGCCGAACATGAGTCCCAGCCGGCCGCCCACGCTGATGCTCACCTGCTGCTTGAAACTCTGTCCGGCGGCGGCCTTGACCAGCTCCGACGTGGGCACGTAAACGCCGACATTGGGGGCGATCGAGAGCTTCTGTGCCTCCACCATGCTGCTGGTTGCGGCCAGCATCAGGAGCGACAGGATCACGCGGGCACCGCTGCCGTTCGGCGTCAGGACGTTCATGGCTGCCTCGTTAGAAAGAGTTGGCTTGCGGTGCGCCGGGGGATTTCCCAGCTTGAACGTGGTTCAACCGAGCGGGCGTTCACAGTGGAGCGCTCCGGTGCGCCAGTCGTAGGTGAACGCCGCTCCATCGGCCCGGGTCCAGGTGATGGTGACCGGGGGAGCGGATGGCTGGGCCTCGGAGGAGGCCGCCGGCGAATCGATCGCGATCGAAAAGGCGGGCGGCGCCTCGACCTCGCCGCTGGCTCGGCGCAGAATCTCGCCGACCTCGCCCAGGCAGCTAGTCAGGTCCTCGCGGAGCCAGCGCAGCCGCACCTGGTCCTCCGCGAGGAGGGAGGCGTCCAGGATCTCGGGGACGGTGGGTCGGATCGGAGTCACGGGCGGCGCGCCTCTTGGGATGGCGGGACCCAGCGGGGCGCTGCCGCGACGGACGTCGCGTGCTTGCCGGGGGGTCGAGCGTGCCCTAGACTAAGTCGGTGCGGTCACGCCCCAGCCATTCACCGATCACCCCTCGGTCAAACGCGATCAACGTGCTGCAGCTCAAGACGTTCGGAGGCCTCTGGCTGACCGGAGGCGATGCCCCAGCCAGCGTTCGGGAGGGGCTGAGGCGCCAGCTTCTCCTCCTGGCACTGGTGGCCGAGTCGGGTGAGCGGGGGATCACCCGTGATCGGGCGATCGCTTTTTTCTGGCCGGAGGGCGACGAGGAGCGCGGTCGCCGCTCCCTAAATCAGATGCGCTACACGCTCCGCCGTCAGCTCGGCGTCGACCCGCTCATCGGGACCCGCACGCTGCGGGCTGATCCCGCCTACCTCACCTCCGATGTCGCCGAGTTCCTCGCCGCGGTCGCCGCGGGAGATGCCGATCGTGCGGCCACGCTGCATGCCGGGCCCTTTCTCGAGGGCATCTTTGCGGATGGATCGCCCGAGTTGGATGGGCTGATCGAGGAGCGGCGCACCGCGCTCAAGCGTGCCTTGGAAGGCGTGCTCGGTTCGGCGGCGCAGGCGGCCGCGGCCCGGGGCGATCGTCTCGCCGTGATCCGATATCGGCGGCGGCTGGTGGGGCTCGACCCGCTGAGCGCACCGTTCGCGATCGGGCTGATGACCGCGCTGGCGGAGTCGGATGACGCGTCGGGAGCGCTCGTGGCGGCGGCCGAGCATGAGGCGGCGGTGCGCCGGGAACTGGAGACGGCCCCTGACGCAAGCGTGATTGCCCTGGTGGCGGAGATCCGCCGCGGTACCGTGGCAATCCGGCCGGTCCCGCCAGGGGCAACAGAGACTGGAGCCGCCGGACAAACGAAGGGGCGGCGCACCGGTGCGGCGGCGCCCGCATCGTCGCCGGCGCCGCTGGAGCTGGCTCAGCCAAGGCGCCGATGGGCTGCGACGGGCCCGGTCAGCATCGCCGTGGTGGCGGGGGTGATCGTACTGGGCCTGCTGGTTTCCTTCCTCCGCCCGGCGCCGCATCGGGATGCCACCCGGGTCCTGGTGGCGCCACTCACAAACCGGACCGGAGACTCGACCCTCACCTCCATCGGCGCGATGGCGGCCGACTGGATCACCCAGGGGATCGTCGACGAAGGGGTGGCACCAACGGTGGCGCCCCTCTCCGCCATGGCGGCGGTGCGGGAGGCCGATTCGCTCACCCAGCGCGATCCGCACGGGGATCGTCTCCGCATACTGGCCGAGGCATCGGGGGCGGGCCTCGTCGTGGCGGGGGCATACGACCGGGTCGGAGACAGCCTCGCCTTTGAGGTACATCTCAGCGATCCGCTTACCGGCCGGGTGCTGGCCGCACTCCCGGTCACCAAGAGTGGGCGGAGTGATCCATCGACCGCCCTGATGGAGCTCAGGGCGCGGGTGGTCGGCGCGCTGCGGGTGCACCTGAGCCCGGTCGCCGCCGATCCGACCGGCCAGCGGGCCAGTCGTCCGCCTACCCCAGCGGCCTACCGGGCCTTTCTCGCCGGCCAGGCAGTGAACGCCGAATACCGCTACGAGGACGCCATCCGGCTGTACCGTCAGGCGTACCAGCTCGACACCACCTTTCTCACGCCGATCGCGTGGATCGCGATGAACTACTACACCGAGGGAGAGTACGCCCGGAGCGACTCGGTACTGCAGGCGGTGAAATCGCGCGAGTTGCAATTCCAGACCGCCGACCGCCTCTCGCTCGAAAACACCCGTGCGGCGCTGGCGGGAGACCGCATGGAGGTGGCCCGCACTTCCGAGGAGATCCGGCGGATCATGCCCGGTGCCGAGGCGGATGTCTTCCACGCTGAGGACCTGCTCCGCGTCAATCGACCGGTAGAGGCGCTGGCCCTGCTACGCGGGGTCAACTCGAACCGGGGCTGGCTCAAGGGGTGGGCCGGGTACTGGGCCTTTCTCGCCACGGGGTATCACATCAGTGGCGACTACGGGGCGGCGCTCGCGTCAGCCCGGGAGAGTCGGCGTCGATTCCCCAACCTCTCGGACGGGCTCGCGAATGAAGTGGTCCAGCTCGCCGCGTTGGGTCAGGTGGCAGAGGCCGACCGGGAGATCGCCCGGTGGAGGTCCGGCAGCCGTACGCTGGACCGGGGAGTGCGCACGGCGCTCACCCTGGCCGGGCTGGAGATGCGGGCCCACGGCCATCGGGAGGAGGGGAGAGCGTTCGCCATCAGCGCGCTCGCCTCGCTCCGGGCCGAG
>JBGPJS010000240.1:0-6253 GCA_041485505.1 Gemmatimonadota bacterium
AACGAATAGATTTCCCCATAGGCGCTGTCTCCGTGTCGTGGGCTTCGAGCCCGTTCACAGTTCCTGAGGATGCCTTCCAGCATACCTCGTCGCCGGAGGCAGCGCCTTCTCATCCTAAGCTTCGGGCGCTCCGCGCCCTCGCAATGACAGAAGGGTGATCCACCGGTGGCTGAAGCCGCCTCTCGGCATCGGCCCCCTGAAGGGGGCTCACATTGGCTCCAGCGAAGGTCCCCTGTGCCCGGGCTGTCATAGGAGACTCCTGGGTTGAAGGGATGAGGTGTGAGCAAGGTCCAGCAACATCAGCCGGTCCCACGCCGGCTCGACTGAAGTCGCGGCGGCCAGAAGCGCCAGGCCGATGCCGGCGGCGCCGGTGAGCAGCCCCGGGTCGGTACTCCAACCCGCTCGGTCCCGTCCCCGGGTCGGTTGTGCTGTCGCGTGCAAGGTGCCGAATCGCTCGAAGCCCGCGACCCCCCTTCCTTCCCGGCGATAGGCCAGTGCCTCCCGATACCAGCGCCGTGCCGCGCTCGCGAAGACCGGATCCCCGGTCGCCTGCCAGAAGCGGTTGAGCTGATGTCCCAGCCCGCTCGCTCCATGGCAGAGCGAGGCATCCCGGATGCCGCAATGCTCGACCGCTCGCTTTGCCACCCTCTGCATCAGGCCGATCCCCACCCGGGTCCAGCCGCTCCGGCCCAGCCGGCGGCCGGCGCCGTAGAGTGCCGCCGCCACGCCGGGATCGCCGTAACACCACGCGGCGCGGGATGGGCCAGCGTGGTGGCCGGGATAGGTCCAGGGTGGAAACGTCGAGTGTGTGTAAGCCGGGAGCCGCTGGCGCAGGAGCCAGGGGACCGAGCCCTCGAGCAGTACCCGTGTGCTGCGGCGGGAGATCCCGGCTTCGTAGGCTTTGGCCAGGAAGCCAATGATTGCCGGGAGGCCGTGGGCCATCCCCAAGCTGTAACTGCCTTCTGGAGTGAATGCGATCTCGTCCGGAGCGGTGAGCCAGGTAGCCGTGCCCTCCCCGCGCTCCACCAGTCGATCGAGATGTTCCACCACTCGGCGCACGATCTCACGCCCCTGGGCGCTGGGGAGCCGATCGAGTCCGTAGATGCCGAGACCCACGAGGCCGTAGAGCAGATCGAAGTGCCCGGTCCATTCCCGGCGCAGGATGCTGAGGAGGGCCCGGTCGATTTCCTCATTCCCCAGCCCGGCCCCTCCCCCAAGTTCGGGCAGGTGCTGGTTGATCCAGGCGAGGCCGGTGAAACCCTTGAGGAGCCACGGAGGCATGGTGGTGCGGGAGAGCGTGCGCACGGCCTGGGTGAACAGCTCGGCGGCGCGCTCACGACCGTGAGGCAGCACTCCGCTCCGGCCGAGGTACGCGAGCAGCAGGATCCGGCTGGGGAGTCCGGTGTTGAGCAGGAGGGAGAGTTCCGGCCGCATGGGCCGGGGGTAGGCGGCATACCAGCCGCCGCGGGGTGGATGCTCCAGCGTCCGTGCGATGTCGAGCGCCACGGCGATCGCCTTGGCGCGCTCGGGTGCGGCGAGCAGAGGCCGCCAGGCTGTGGAGACGTCCTGAAGGGTCTGCTTGCTCAGGCTGCACCGCTTGGCGTCCTAGATCCGGCCGAGCGGACCCAGGGAGTCGCCCGTGTTCCGCTGGCCAGGTACCCGCACGACCGCTGGGTCAGAAGGAACCCACATAGCACTGGGTCGTTTTCCCTGCACAATTGACATACGTCTTCACCCCTCCTGGACCACAGCCGAGGGTAGGGGCGCAGGCGCCGGTACGAACCAGGGTTCCGCCCTTGGGTCCTTGCCCATGAGGCATCAGGTCCTTGAGGGTCTGCTTGCTCAGGCTGAGCCGCTTGGCCTTCTTAGCGGTGGTCTTGGTGTTCTTGGGGCTCTTCGCGGTCATCGGTTCCTCACGGAGCCAGGCAATGTGGCTGGGGCCGCCTCACTCGGTATTCAGCGCTTCCATGATAGTGAAACCGTACTTGTGGCGCCAACCTGACAAGGAGCTTTCGAGTCATGATGCGGTTTGACAAGGCCTCGGCCCTACCCTTCTGGCCTTCTTCGTCGAGCCTAATCAGACGCGCTTCGCGCCAACGAGCGGATAGGGCATCGGGACCGGTGGCGGTACAACACGACGCCCTCCCTGGCCGCGGACCCGATCTCCCTTGGGCGACAGATCCCTCAGGGTTTCTTTGCCGAGGCCAGACCGCTTGGCCTTTTTCGCTGCGGGCTTGGCGCCCTTGGGGGTTTTCGGGGTCATTAGCTCCTCGCGGACTGCCTTAGTTGCCCACAGAATTCTTCACTGTATCGTGACGCGTCTTGAGGACATTCGATTCACCACTTCCTCCCTAGGTGACACCAGCCTGCGAGGGGGGGCCTCCTTGGCTTTTGGAGTCGGTAGATTCTTGGCCGCTTTCCTGGGGCCCTTCATCGTGACCTCTGAGTGAGGGGGGTCGGGGAACACCGTCAGCATTCGGTCTACCACTTTGAAGGCGGGCCGAGTCAGATGCATGGGATCTTAAGAGAACAAGGGAGGACAGACACCAAGCCTCCCGCAGGTCGCCTGCCGCCCAGCGGTCCTTTGCCAAGTGCGGTAAGATCTTTGAGGGTCTTCTTGCTCAGGCTGAGCCGTTTGGCCTTCTTCGCGGCGGGCTTGGCGCCCTTGACGGTTTTCTTGGTCATTGGTTCCTCACTGGCATTGGTGAATATTCACCGGCAGCCTCGATGCCCCGATATGCGCCGCCCATCATGGATTCTACCGGCCGAGCCGAACCCAATACTCGAAGTCATCGCGACGGGTTCAATCGGCTTCGGCGAACGCCCCGCACCCTGTCCCCCCTCCGCCCCGGCGAGGCGGAGCTTCGCCCGCGTCGCCAGTCTGAGAGATCAGCTGCCGGCGGCTGAAGCCGCCTCTCGGCATCGGCCCCCTGAAGGGGCCGCTTTCAGCTTCCACCACCGGATCCGATACGACCAGGTTCCGACGGCCTGCACGTTACTCGATGACCACAATCTCGAACCGGGAATCCCGGAAGTTGCCGGCTAGGTTGCGGCACTCGACGTTGGCCTTGAGCGCACTCGCCAGACTGGTCCACGAGATCACGTTGCAGTTGACATATGCCGTCGCGAACGGGGTGAGCTGCACCGTCTCGGTGTGGCCGGCCAGCTTCTGCAAGCCGGTGAACGTCACGGCGTAGTGCCCCACCGCGGAGCGGGTGGCCTTGATGCTTCCGCCGGTCGAGTGCGAGCGGCTCGTGTTGGGGGTGTAGGACGCGGCGGTGCTCTGGTCCGCAAAGGCGAAGCCGAAGCGCATTCCCGGGCGGCCCGCCCCGAGTTGGAGCACCTGGTAGTCCGCGTCGAAGGGGATGCCCGATCCGGCATCGAAGCAACGGATCCGGGCGGTGACAGGCTTCCATTCGCCGATCTCGCAGAGATTGGCCGAGAGCTGGGAGTTGACCAGAAAGGCCGAGCCGGCCGGGTTGCCGGTGCCGAGATTCACCCGGTAGTTGCCGGGGAGCGAGTCGTGAGTGATCGCAAGGGTCGCGCCCACGGTACTGCTATAGCTGAAGTTCGGATCGGGGGTGTAGTGGGCGGCGATCGGGTTGTTGGCGTAGGCAAAGGCGGAACGCGCCGGCAGCGAGTTGCTGCCCACGGCGAGAATCGTAAACGCGCTCGGCGTGGTGGTTGTCAGGATGGCGTCGAAGCAGAAGACGTTGACGACTATGGAAACACCGGTGTCGGTGTAGAAACCGGCGACGCAATGGGCCCGGTTGGATCCGTAGGGCGTGACAATGAAGGTCTCGGTTCCGCCAACCCCGGCCCGGCTCAACCCGCCGAAGGTAACGGCGTAGGAGCCACCGGTCCCGGTGATCCGGATGCCGCCGCCGGTGCCGATAAAGCTGAAGCTGGGGTTGGCGGTGTAGCTCGGGTTATTGGGCTGGTCGGCCCAGGCATAGGCGAATCGGTTGGAAAACGGAGCCGCATTCCCGATGGCGAGCTGGACCGGCGTGGTACCCGACGGGTTGACGCCGGGTTGCAGGGCATCATCCGGGCTGCAGGCGACCACCAGGGTGGCGGATAGTGCTCCAATCAGCCGCCGTCTCAAGGCGGGCTTGCTTCCCGGGACTGTCTTTGCGGCCATGACTTCCTCACGAGTAAAAGGTCAGGGGTGTCGGGGCCGGCCTGCCCGACCCTCTGACCTTGAAATCGTGTTTGCGGAGTCAAACCCGACAGCCTACCTCGAATGTCGAGTGGCCTCGATGCACTGGAGGATGTCCGTACTAAAGTATCTTGGTGGGTGGGCAGCCCTTACTGATGCAAGTAATGTCGGTAGCTGGTATCCGGCCACCTTTGGGCCCTTTCCCGGCCTGCGCAGGCACCGACAGGTCCTTAAGGGTCTGCTTGCTGAGGCTGAGGCGTTTGGCCATTTTCGCATCGGGTTTGGTGCCTTTGGTGGTCTTCCGGGTCATAGCTCCCTCACGGGTTCGATTGTGCTCAGCAACGAGTGGACTGTCTCTCAAGTGCTGCAAGCAGGTGTCACCGCTATCGAGACTTCTGAAGCGCGCCATCCCTCCGCCCCCACGCCTCTACGATCAACAGATCTCCTCGAGGCCCGGTCAGACGCCCTTCGCGCCAAGGAGCGGATAGGGGATCGGGACCGGTGGCGGTACCACACGACGCCCTCCCTGGCCGCGGACCCCATCGCCCTGGAGCGGCAAATCCTTCAGGGTTTCCCTGCCGAGGCGAGACCGCTTGGCCTTTTTCGCTGCGGGCTTGGCGCCCTTGGGGGTTCTCGCAGTCATTGGCTCCTCCCGAACTGACTTAGGTGCTCCCAAGAATTCTTCACGGCATTGTAACGGGTCTTGTTCTTGGGGGTGTTCATTGCAGCCTCGGCCTGGTGGGAATCAGGAACACCGGAACCGGGCCAGCCCTTCGACCAGACCGTTGGTCAGGAGCGAACCTTGGAGTCGGCTCCCAGCCTGAGCGCACTCCAAGGGATGGTTGCGGCCGCGATGCTCGGCGCGGTGTGGGGTTGGAGCGGCGTCCGCGGCCACCGGTTTGTCATAAGCAGCCGAAAACAGTACAAAGAATGCGCGTCGAGATTGTCGTCCTAGCCGCCTTGCCACCCGGCGGCCCCTTCCCCCTTGCGGTCAGATCCTTGAGGGTTTTCTTGCCCAGGCCGAGCCGCTTGGCCTTCTTTGCGGTGGGCTTGGCGCCCTTGGTGGTCTTGGCGGTCATTGGTTCCTCACGGGGACAGGTCAATAGGCTGGGGCAGCCTCACACGGCATTCAGGGCCCCTATGCTCATGAAATCGTACTTGCCGAGCCAAAGCCGACACTCGCGCCGGGACCAGGGCCGAGACCTTCAGGGCTCCGTCGCCGAGTGGCGGCTTTAGCCGCCGGAAGGAGAGTCTCTCTCCGCTCCCCCATGGCGAGGCGGAGCCTCGCCCGGGTCGCCGGTCTGGGAGATCAGCGACGGCTGTCGGCCGCGCGGCGACCCATCGCTCGCGGATGTCCAGGTTCGAGAGGGCTCAAGAGGTCGCCCTGCTGCTAGAAGGAACTTTGGCAATCGGTGGCCTGAGAATAGTGCCGCCCCCCTTTCCCACCCTTGGGCCCCTGGCCGCGGGCCCCCAGGTCCTTCAGGGTCTGCTTGCTGAGGCTCAGTCGCCTGGTTTTCGCGGCGGGCTTGGTGCCATTGGTGGTCTTCGTGGTCATGACTTTCTCACGGTGATGGGTGCTTGTTCTGTGGCTCACTGCGATTTCGGTAGTAAGCATCCACTGTGCCACTTCGCAAGCCGCCCGGAAATGCATGCTGGGCAACCAGATCGCCTGCCCAGTCGCTGATGGCTTCCGGCTCGCAGCCCGATTCTGAATTCGTTTGGTCCTATTGTGGGACCGTGGAGGGAGAGTGGAGGTCCAACAACAGAATGCGATCCCACGCCGGCTCCACCTGGGTCGCGGCCGCGAGCAGCGCCAGCCCGATCCCCGCTGCGCCGGTGAGGATTCCGGAGTCGTCCACTTCCTGGAGGTTCTCCGACGAAAGCCCCAGCAGCGCGACAAACCCGCCGACTCCCCGATCCGGCCGGCGGAAGCCCAGCGTGCGCCGGAACCATTCGGCCGCGGCATCACGGAACAATTCGTCGCCGGTGGCTTGATAGAGTCGATTGAAGATCTGTCCCAGCCCGGCCGAACCAAGACAGAGCCCCGCATCGACCCCCCGGGTCTCTTCCACCGGACGCTGAGCCGCACCACTG
>JBGPJS010000241.1:0-6197 GCA_041485505.1 Gemmatimonadota bacterium
CACCGTGTCCCGCGGCGGCTTGACCGTCGAGGTGTCCCGCGGCGGTTTAACCACCGGGCCAGGACCGGTCCGGCCATTATCCGGGATCAAGTGGTTCCGCACCGAATCGGCATGGCTCAGCAGTACCACTTGATTGGTGTCCAGACCTCCCGTCGTTCCCGTCCTTCCCGTTGAGTCCGCGATCCCCCCCCCAAGGTGAATCTTGTCCTTGAGCGCGAACCCGGCACCACCCATCGCAATCAGGACTCCCACCCCGATCCCGATCGCGAGGGCCGGGGATTTCTTCTTGGCCGCCACCGGTTTCCGAGCCGAAGCATCCGCCACCGCCGCCCGTTGCTTGATGCCGACGGCGGCGGTATCGACCCTGGTCTGGGGGACCGTACCGGCCGCTCCCTTGAGCCCCGCCGCGTCCACCGTCTGGGTGGCGCCCTCGAGGTCCACCTTGCCGGTGGCCGAACCGGTGGTGGCCGTCGCGTCCCGCGCAAAGTCGCTGGCCGAAGCATACCGTTCCGAGGGCCAACGGGCGAGGGCCTTGTTCATCACTTCCTGGAGCCCGGGGGGAAACTTGGTTCCAGGTCGGGCGTGGTCGAGCGGCATTGGCTCGTCGGTAAGCCGCTTGATCATGGTCTCCTGGGCGCTGTCCGCCTTGAAGGGGAGCACCCCGGTGACCATCCGATAGAACACCAGCGCCAGGGAGTAAATGTCGCTTCGGCCGTCCAGCGGGTCCCCCGAGAGCTGTTCCGGACTCATGTATTCCGGGGTGCCGACCACGAGGCCGGTCTTGGTCACCTTCTGGCCTACCGAGTCGGCCCCGGTGGCTTTGGCGATCCCGAAGTCCACCACCTTCACCACGTCTTTCCCCCGGGTGGTGATGACCATGATGTTGTCGGGTTTGAGGTCCCGGTGGACGATGCCCAGATCGTGGGCGGCGTGCAGCGCGTCGGCGCACTGGGTGAGGATGTTGGCCGCGCGGGGGAGGGAGAGTGGCCCCGTCTCGTGCAGCAGGTCGGTGAGACTCCGCCCCGCGATGAACTCCATCGCGAGGTAGATGATATGATCGCTGGTCTCACCGAAATCGTAGATCGCGCAGACGTTGGGGTGGCTGATCCGGCTGGCGTTGGCGGCTTCGCGGTTGAAGCGGGAGACGGAGTCGGGGTCGTTGGCCATCCCGGCGCTCATGATCTTGATGGCGCAGCGCCGGCCCATCTTCACATGCTCGGCCAGGTAGACCTGGCCCATGCCCCCCTCGCCCAGCTTCTTGGTGACGTGGTAGCGGTCGGCGATGACTTGCCCTACCAGGTCCCGCGACGGGTCGGCCCCGCGGAGCGTGGTCCCGTCCCGCTGGCAGAAGAGCACCTCATCTGGATATTCGACCCCGCAGGCCGTGCAGACCTTCATGAGAGCTCGATCCGGAGCATCTGGTCCCCGATGAGCAGCCGGGTCTTGTCCTGGATCGTCCGCTCACCCCGCACCGCGATGGCCACCCCGTTGCGGCTGCCCGCGTCCGTCGCCACGAAGTCCGCGTCCTCGCTACGGACGTTGGCGTGGAGCCCGCTCATCGACGGATCGTAGGGGAATTGCCAGTCGCCCTGTTCCCGCCCGATCTTGAGGCTCCGCCCCGGGGAGAGGTGCACGATATCACGGGCACTCCCGTCCGCCCTGATCTGGGCCAGGTTCGCGATATCGGCATTCGGGGTCAGACTACCCAAGCGACGGGTGGCGTCCTGCTCCGGCGGCCGGGGGCCGGGATAGCCCAGCCGGCGGTAGCGGAGTACCTGGCTCCCGACCAGCAGCAGGTCCCCGTCGGCCAGGCGGTGAGGCTGATCGAGGTAGACCCAGGTCCCGTTGCGGCTCCCCAGGTCCCGCACGCTCATGTTGCCGTCCACGATCAGGAACTGGGCGTGGACCGGCGAGAGGTAGGCGTCGTCGGGGAAGTTGATATCGGCGCCATGGCGACCGATGCTGGTCACCGCGCCGAGGAGGGGATACGAATTGGTGGTCTTCCCGGTGCGGTCGAGGAGGGCCAGCAGGTAGCTCCGGTCCAGGGCCCGCGGAACCCCTGATACGGCAGCGCCCAGTGGTGCCGCGACCGCGCCGCCTACAGTGGTGCCGCAGGCGGGGCAGAATTTGTTACCGGTATCGTTGGCTCGGCCGCAGTTGGGACAGGCCAGCGCCGCGTTCACCGACGTGACCCGGGTTCCGCACTTCCCGCAGAACGGAAGCTCGGTGTTGAGCGCCGAAGCGCAGTTGGGGCACTTTACTGGCATCGGGGTGCCGATCGGCGACTGCACCCGGGTTCCCGGCACGCCGGGTGGGGTGGGCGCCTGCAGGGAGCCGCGCGGTGGCGGCTCAGGGGACTTTGGGTTCAAGGGTTCGCCCGAGTCATGGTGACGGAGCATTCCTTTAAGACGTGAGGCTGGGGGGTGGGCAAAAATCTAGGACCCGTATCGGGGGGCGTCAACCACGTTCTTGGCGTAAGTATCGGCCCCAATGTACCTTGGGCGCATGAAGACGCCGCCCCGCGCCCCCTTGGTGTGGTTTCTCGCCGCGCTGACCTCCTGTCATCCCCACCCGACCACCGCTCCGAGCCCGAGGCCAAGACCCGGCAAGCCTGGCGACGTCGCCACCCTCGGCGTCGGTGGGCCGGCAGGGGACAGCATCGGTTTTGGTCTCCCGCCGGTGCCAATAGTGAACGGATCGCTGGCAATCCGGGTAGTGTATCCCGCTGCTACCGACCTGGTCGACGCCGGCGATTCCAGCTTCATCTTCGGCTCGGTGGGCACCGGAGAGGCGTCGCTCTCGATCAACGGCACCCCGGTGCCGGTATGGCCCAACGGCGCCTGGCTTGCCTGGCTGCCATTTCCCCCCGACAGCCTGGTGCAGTTCGAGCTCACCGCGCGCACCGCCACCGACTCGGCGCATTTGATCTACGAAGCCCGGCGGCTGCGACATCGGGTGAATCCCCCGGCGATGGTCTGGATCGATTCCGCCTCCATCGTGCCGGCTGGCCGGGTGTGGTGGCCCCGCGATGAGTATCTGCCGGTGGTGGTGCGGGCCGCGGAGGGCGCCGAGGTCCGGATTCGTCTCCCCGGCGGCCGCCTGCTGCCACTGGTGACCGACCCTCGACCGGACGACGTCGCACCCGGCGTCCGGGCCTTCGACCGCGACACCACGAACCTGCGGCAGCCCACCCGCTCGGATCGCTACCTCGGCGTGATCCGCGGCATCGCTGTTGGTGCCGATCCGGGCCCGATCCTCGGGCTCCCCCCGCTCGCGCCAGCGGCGGACTCAGCCTCCGGTCCGCCTGCCCGCCTGCCTACCGGTTCGCCTGCCCGCCGGCCCGCCGGCCCGCCGGCCGGCCCGCCGGCCCGCCCCTCCGCCGACACCATCCCCACCATCGAGGCGATTGTCGGCGCCGACACCGTTCGGGTCCGCTGGAACGTGCAGTTGGCGATGCTCGACACTCTCCCCGTCGTTACCCAGCTCGACGACGACACCGCCCGCACCGGGACCACCGACCAGCTCACGGTGGGGCGGGCCCGTCCCGGTGCCACCTATCACTGGTTCTTTCCGACCGGAACCCGCGCCAATGTCAGCGGACGGATCGGGGACGACCTCAGGCTCAGACTCTCCCGCGGGGCCGACGCGTGGATACCGGTCGCGGATGCCCAGCCCCTGCCGGCGGGGTCGCCCGGCGTGCGAGCCACCGTCGGTTCCGCCACCCTTCACCCGGGTCCCGACCGGCTGGGGTTCCGGATCCCGCTCAGCCAGCGGGTTCCGTTCCAGGTCTCCGAGGAGGAACAGCGGCTCTCGCTTCGACTCTACAGTGCCGTGGGCGACGTCAACTGGATCCGCTACGGCGGCACCGACCCTTACGTCCGAACCATCCAGTGGACCCAGGCCGCCGCCGACGAAGTGGTATTCACGTTCGATCTGGCCGGACCGGTCTGGGGTTATCGCACCCATTGGGATCAGAACGATCTGATTTTCGAACTCCGGCGCCCGCCGCCGGTGGATTCCGCCCGGCCCTTCGCGGGCCGGCTTATCGAAGTCGATCCCGGGCATCCGCCTCTGGGCGCCACCGGACCGACCGGCCTGCGTGAGGCCGAAGCCAATCTGGCGGTCGCACTCGAGCTGCGGGAGATGCTGCTGCAGGCGGGCGCCCGGGTGGTGATGACGCGCATCGCCGACACGGCGGTGGACCTCTGGCCCCGGGTGAAGCTCGCGGACAGCATCGACGCCGACCTCCTGGTGTCGATTCACAACAACGCCCTTCCCGATGGAGTGGAGCCGTTCCGCAACAACGGCAGCAGCGTGTTCTACAATCATCCCCGCAGTCTGCCGCTGGCGTACGCGGTCGAACGCGCCTTGGTGCGCCGCCTGGGATTGCGGGATCTCGGCGTCGGACGCGGCGACCTGGCCCTGGTTCGGCCGACCTGGATGCCGGCAATCCTGTGCGAGGGGCTTTTCATGATGCTGCCGGAGCAGGAGGCGGCGTTGCGATCGCCAGAGGGACAGCGGCGCTATGCCCGGGCAGTCTTCGAGGGGATGGAGGAATTTCTAAGAGGGGTGAACAGTGAACGGTGAACAGTAAACAGGAAACAGTGAACCGGCGGTCGCTCTCCCATACTCCGCGTGGGGTCCCGACGTTTCAGCGCTGTTTCAGCCGCCCCCTGTTCACTGTTTACCGCTCACTGTTCACTGGGCGGGGTGTCGGGTGGGGAGGGGAAGGCGTCCCCTACCGTGTCGGTTCCCCCATCCCTCTGTCGCGCCGCTGTTCGCGGTGCCAATTTGTGCCTATGCTCGTGACTCGTCCGCCCGGTATTGTGGGACTCGGCCGCGCCTGGCTTCGGGTGGCCGCTCTGCTTTTCTGCTACCTGCTCTGGCCGGCTGCCCTCGCCGCCCAGTCGCCGCAGGAGCGCGATGACCTCGAAGGCTTCCGCGACTCGCTGTCCGGGACGTCCGACTCCGTCGGCCTCCTCCAGGTCGAGAAACGGATGATCGAGGTGGCCAAGGCCCGCCGCAACGATGCCATGCAGCACCTGAAGCTGGGTTTCCTGGCGGTGCGCTTGGGAGACCTGGGCGGGAAGACGCACTACGACGACGCGGCCGGCGAATTCGAATGGGCCACTCAGCTGCAACCCGAGTGGCCCTACGCATGGTATGGCCTCGGCATGGCCGAGGATGGAGTCGGGGACTCGGAGATCTCCCTGGTGGCCGGTTTGCAGAACATGTTCGGGAAGGATCATCTGACCCGGGCGGCCAACGCGTACGCCCATTCGGTCAAGGTGGACCCGAGCTTCGTGAAGGGCCTGGTGGACCTCGCCAACACCGCGCTCCACCAGCGGATCAATATCAAGATCGAGCTGGCCCGGGCCGCTCTCCGGGAGGCGGCCGCCACCTCCGCCGGGAAGAACCCCGAGGTGCTGCTCTACCGCGGCCGGGTGGAGCGGGAGGTGGGCGATCCCGACTCGGCCCTCGCCGCCTTCCAGGAATATCTCGCGTTAGGGGGGATGCCCGGCCTGGGCCTACTGGAAGTGGCCCGTACCAAGTTCCTGCTGGGCGCCCTCGACGGGCAGGTCCCCTACTACGAAGGCGCCGGGCACGATGACTCCATCACCGCGGCGACCTATCGCGGCGATCTGGCGCTGATCGGCAATGACAGCATCATGGGCGAATTCGATGTCGCTCACGGGGACCACCGGGTCGAATTCCTGAAACGCTTCTGGGGTCAGCGGGACCGCGGCGAAATGCGGCGGGACGGCGAACGCCTGCGGGAACACTACCAACGGATTTTCTACGCCAGGCACAACTTCCAGTTGGTGGCCACCAACCGGCACTACGACATCGTGGAGCGCTACCGGTCCGGCAGCCGGGACTTCGATGACCGGGGCATCATCTGGATCCGCCACGGCGCTCCTACCCAGCGGGCCACCTACGCCGCCCCGAACCTGGAGCCTAACGAATCGTGGCGCTACGCCAGGGCCGATGGGGATCTGGTTTTTCATTTTGTCGCCCGGGAGGATGTCCAAGACTACAAGCTGGTGGAGAGCGTGTTCGACGTGCTGGGCTTCGGCTACACCCTGGTGCAGCGCAACGACGCCACCGCCGCGAACACCGGAGAGGCTGCCAACCAGCTGGCGCTGACCCGACAGAGTTTCTCCCCCCTCTATTCCCACCTGCTCTCGACCGGGATG
>JBGPJS010000242.1:0-6188 GCA_041485505.1 Gemmatimonadota bacterium
ATTACCCCAATCAAATGCTGGGCTTCAACCTTTCGCCCTCCCTGTACTGGGGCAAGGCCAAGAAGTCCGGGACGCTGATCACCAACCAGCAATTGGCGGACCTGGGCTACACCCTCCAGTTCTCGACCCTCTTCAACTTCCGGACGGTCGGCTTGGCCCTGGATAAGGGGCTCAGAAAGTTCGCGGCCAAGGGTCTCGATGCCCTGGCGGATCTTCAGACTGAGGAGGATGAGGCCACCGGAGGCCCGCCGATCACCAAGATGCACCAGAAGCTGGCCGGCATGAATCGGTGGCTGATCCTGGAGCAGGTGCTCAGCGCAAAGAGCGAGTAACCGATCGGTCGCCCGATCGACCGGTCGGGCCGGGCCCGCATGTCTCGCCACCCACTACTCCTCCGCGCCCTTTCCATTCTGATCGGGCTCACCATTCCGTTGCTGCTGGCCGAAGGGGTGCTAAGACTGCTGCCGGTCTGGAGTGCCCTCGCTTCCCAACCCGTTACGGCGGCCGACCCGGTGCTGCACTTCGCCCCTCACCGCGACTTCATCTACTCGTCGGACTGGAAATTCTCCATCGTCAACCGGGGCCGGACTAACAACTTCGGGTTCATCAACCCGCAGGACTACGATTCTGCCAGCGGGCCGCCGTTGCTCGCGATTGTAGGAGACAGCTACATCGAGGCGCTCATGCTTCCCTTTGAGGAGACTCTCCAGGGGCGCCTGGCGCGGATCGTCGGCCCGGGCGGCCGGGTGTACAGCTTCGGCGTCTCGGGGGGACCGTTGAGCCAGTACCTGGCCGAGGCCGAATTTGCCCACCAGAAGTTCCACCCCGACGGCCTGACCATCGTCGTCGTCGGCAACGACTTCGACGAGAGCCTGCTGCGCTACAAATCCGCACCGGGATTCCACTACTTCGCGGAGACGACCCAGGGACTCCAGCTTACGCGGGTGGACTACCATCCGTCGCTGGGGAGGCGCCTGATCCGCTCCTTCGCGCTTAGCCGGTACCTCTTCGGCAATCTCAAACTCGGGGAGTCGTTGGCGTCCCTCATCGCCACTTTCCACGGCGACAGCGCCAAGGTGACCGACTTCGCTGGTAACACCAGGTTCAGGGCAGATTCGGAGAGGGTGGCGGCCTCCCGCCGGGCGGTTGATCAATTCCTGATTGAAGTGCCGCGCCGCTCCGGCCTGCCCGCTAGCCGGATCCAGTTCCTGCTGGATGGAGTCCGGCCGGAGCTGTACTCCGATGACGGCCTCAGGCGCGCGGAAGCAAGTTACTTCGGACAGATGCGCCGCTACTTCATCGCCCGCGCAGGTGCGGCCGGCTTTGAAGTGATCGACCTCCAACCGAGATTCGTCGAAAAGTTCCACCGGGAAGGAGTCAGGTTCGAGTTTTCGACCGACGCCCACTGGAATGCCTCCGGCCATGCCGAGGCAGCCGCGGCCGTGGTGCAGTCGGAGGTCTTTCGACACCTCTTCCCCGCTCTGGCGGGCACGCACTGAGTCAGGGCCTTCGCGGGACAGTCACCCGGCAGAGGGAAGCGGTGGAGGACGCCCGGGAACCGGAAGGGTCCTGAGCGCAAAGAGCAACGGGCTGGCGGATTGAAGGATTCGGTGCAGATTGTCGAACGCGCCGAATCATCAATCCGCCACTCTTTCATTCCCACGTGATGGTACAGCCCTCAGCGTCCCGCGGCCGTTCTCCCCTCCTCCTTGCTTCACTGGCTTTCATCATTGGCCTCGTCGGCGTGGCGGTGCTTGGCGAGATCGCCTGTCGGCTTCTCCCAGTGAGTCGTGGCTTGGAGATCACACCGGTGAACGCCGCCGATCCGATTCGTCACTTCGCGCCGAACCAGCGGTTCGTCTACTCCAGCGACTGGCGTTTTTCGATCGTCAACCGGGGCCGGACCAACAATGTGGGTTTCATCAACGACCAGGACTATGACAGTACTGCCGCCGGCCCCTTGCTCGGAGTCGTCGGCGATAGCTATGTCGAGGCGCTGCTGGTCCCCTATGACAGCAGCGTGCAAGGACGTCTGGCTGCCTCGGTCGTGGGCACCGGGCGGGTGTATAGCTTCGGCGCCTCCGGTGCCGCCCTGAGCCAGTATCTCGCGATGGCGACCGACGCGGCACGCCGGTTTCACCCGGCCGGCCTGGCATTCGTAGTGGTGGGCAACGATTTCGACGAGAGCCTGCTGCGGTATGCTGGCTTCCCGGGGCTGCACGTGCTGGTGGATTCCGGAGGGACTTTCGCACTCCGTCGGATCGACTACGCGGCTGCCAGCGCACGTGGCCTGGTCCGACGCTCGGCCTTGGGACGTTACCTCGCCTGGAACCTCCAGGCGCGGGTGCGCCTCTATGCCCTGTGGGACGCGGTTCGGGGCACCGGGAAGCAGGCCGCGTCGGTCGGCAACACCGCTGAGATCGCGGACTCGAGCCGGGTGCGGGAATCGCGCCGCGCAGTGGACTACGTGCTCGAGGCCCTGCCTAAGCGCACTGGCCTGTCTGCGGGACAAATGCTCTTCATCATGGATGGCAAACGACCCCAACTGTACTCCGATTCCGGTCTCGTGGAGGCGAGGGAAAGCTACTTCGAGCTCATGAGAGTCTATCTACAACACGCGGCACAAACGCGGGGCTATGAGGTTATCGATCTGGAGCCGCGCTTTGTCACCAAGAACCGCGGCGACGGCACCCGGTACGAATTTGAAACTGACGGCCATTGGAACTCGGCAGGACACGCCGTCGCGGCGGCGGCAATCTCCCAGTCGCACGTTTTCCAGAACCTGTTTGGCACTCCACACTGAGGAGAGAATGGGGTCTGGATGACGAAGGGTCAGGTATTCGCAGCACCGAGCACTTAGCACCCAGCACCCAGCACTTAGCACTTATCACTTAGCACTTAGAACTGGCTATTGCCCGCTCGCCCGCTTCAGCACTTCCCCACCCTTCCTCACGTCCACCCCCTCCCGCTTCAACTGCTCCACCTGCCACTCATCCAGCCGGACCCTGAGTTCGTGCATCCCATCCACTTCGGCCCGGGAGACCACCTCGCCCAGCCGGTAGAGGGAGGCCAATCGGGCCCCGTCGCTCATCGCGATCCGCACCGTTACCGACGGCCGCACCACCTGCTCCTGTCGCCTCAGGACCGTCTTGAGCGGCTCCAGCCCGTCGATGCGCATGGTGGTGGCCAGCACCGCCTCGGGGTAGAGGGCGCGGACCCGGGCCGAGAAGGCGGAGGGATCGATCACCGCGTCCATCTTGTTGAAGACCGGAATCACGGTGGCATGGCCCACCCCAATCTCCCCCAGCACAGTGTCCACTACCACCATCTGTTCCTCCCATCCCGGGTGGCTCGAGTCGACCACGTGGAGCAGGACATCGGCCTCACGGACCTCCTCGAGCGTGGCCCGGAAGCTCGCCACCAGGTGGTGGGGCAGCTTGCGGATGAACCCCACGGTATCCGACAGCCGGGCCTGATAGCTCTCGCCCAGCTGAATCTGCCGGGTCAGGGTGTCGAGGGTCGCGAAGAGCCGGTCCTCCACGAAGATGTCGTGCTGACCGGAAAGCGCCCGGAGAATGCTCGACTTGCCGGCGTTGGTGTAGCCCACCAGCGCCACATTGAGCATCGGCTGGCGGCCGGCCCGCACCGTCTCCCGGTGCCGCTCGACCCCCTTCAGCTTGAGCTTGAGGGTGGAAATCTTGCGGCGGATGATCCGGCGGTCGGTCTCCAACTGGGTCTCGCCCGGACCCCGGAGGCCGATGCCGCCGCGGATCCGCGAAAGGTGGGTCCACATCCGGGTGAGGCGGGGGAGCAGGTATTCCAGCTGGGCCAGCTCGACCTGCAGTTTGGCCTCGTGGGTGCGGGCCCGGGTCGAGAAGATATCGAGGATCAACTCCGCCCGGTCCATCACCCGGACCTTGAGCTCGCGCTCGAGGTTGGCGCCCTGCACCGGCGAGAGCTCTTCGTCGAAGATCACCAGCGTGGCGCCCCGCTCGGCGATGGCCGCCGCCAGCTCTTCGACCTTTCCCTCGCCGATCAGCGTGGCGGGATTGGGAGAGGCCACCTGCTGGGACAGCCGACCGATGACCTCGGCCCCGGCCGTATCGGTGAGCCGGGCCAGCTCGTCGAGATGCTCCGCGATGTGCTCCACATCGGCCGAGCCCTTGCGCGGGGCCCCGACCAGAATGGCCCGTTCGACCGGATCGGCGACGTTGATGAGCGTTCTGATGGCGAACCCGCCGGCTCAGGAGGGGGGCGGTTTGGTGCGGTCGAACATCGCGGCCGAGCCGGTCCGGGTGAACGGCACGCTGACCTCGGTGCCCACCGGGGTCTGCAGCAAGGCGCGCCCCTTGATCTGGTACTGGACGCTGCCGTAGCCCAGTGCTGCCTTGG
Source organism: Gemmatimonadota bacterium (assembly GCA_041485505.1). Lineage (GTDB taxonomy): Bacteria > Gemmatimonadota > Gemmatimonadetes > Gemmatimonadales > GWC2-71-9 > JBDUEA01. Next base: position 4,393 of record JBGPJS010000242.1, read on the forward strand.
CCGCGGCCCCGACACCCTTCCAAGTGAAGTTGAGCGGGACGGTCAGCTGGGTCACCCCGCTCTTGGTGAGCGTGTAGGTGTCATCCAGGACCAGGTCCCCGAAGTGGATCCCCTCAACATCCAGGCCCGCCTCGAGCCGGGTACCCTTCACCTCGAAGTCATTGGGGTTGTCGAAGGAAAAGGTGACATCCAGTGTCCCACCGGTGAATCCAATGCTTCGGAGCGCCAGCTGTGCCAACTCGATCTTGGGATCCAGGATCTTGTCCAGGAGCACGCTGTGGCAGCCGAGGCTGATCGTCGCGGCAGCGGCCAGCAGGGCCGGTCTCAGCAACAATGGTCGGTTCAACCGCATAGCCTCGGCGTTAGGGGATTGGGGAAATATAGTAGGGCGGGCCGGTGGTGATTGCCCCGGATTCTCCGGCTCACTGCTTGCTGCTCATTGCTCACGCTTCTTCAGGTCCGCCCACCACTCCATCCGCTCCCGCACTCGCTTCTCGAAGCCGAACGGACCCGGCTCGTAGAAGGATCTCCCGGTCAGTTCCTCGGGCAGGTACGTTTGGGGGAGATACCCCTCCGGCGCGTCGTGAGCGTACTGATACCCCTTGCCGTACCCCAACTCTTTCATGAATCCGGTGGGGGCGTTACGGATATGCAGGGGGACCGCCGCGGCGGGTGTTTCTCTTGCCGCCTCCAGCGCCGCGCGCAGCGCCAACATGCTGCGGTTGGACTTGGGAGCGGTCGCGAGGTAGATGGTCATCTCGGCCAGCGGCAGGTATCCCTCGGGCGGTCCCAGCATGTGAAACGCGTCCCGCGCCGCGACCGCCAGGCGGAGCGCATCGGGATCCGCCAGGCCGATATCCTCGGCCGACATGGCGATGGCCCGCCGGAAAATGGTCATGGGATCTTCGCCCCCCTCCAGCATCCGGGCCATCCAGTACAGCGCCCCCTGGGGATCACTGCCGCGGAGCGACTTGTGATAGGCCGAGAGCATGTTGAAGTGCTCTTCCCGGCTCTTGTCGTAGACCGGGACCCGCCGAGCCAAGGCATCGACGATGATGTCGCGGGTAATGTGACCGCCCAGCCCCACCTGCTGGGCTGCGGCCTCCAGCACCGTGAGGGTTCGGCGCGCGTCGCCATCCGCCTGCTCCGCCAACAGCGACTCCGCCTCGGGATCCATCGTCAGTGCCAGCGCCCCCAGCCCCCGGTCCCGATCGGCCAGCGCCCGCCGGATGAGGTCGATGAGGCGCTCCGGCTTGAGCACTTCCAGGACGTAGACCCGGCATCGGGAGAGCAGGGAGCCGTTCAACTCAAAGCTGGGGTTCTCAGTCGTGGCACCGATGAGGGTCACGGTGCCCCGTTCCACATGGGGCAGGAAGGCGTCCTGCTGGCCTCGATTGAACCGGTGGATCTCGTCGCAAAAGAGGATTGTCCCCCGCCCCAACACTCGGCGGGATTCGGCCTCCTTGATGATCTCCCGCACCCGCGCGACCCCTTCCGTCACCGCGCTGAAATCCACGAACTCCCGGTCGGTGTAACGGGCAATGAGCCGGGCGATCGTGGTCTTACCGGATCCCGGTGGCCCCCAGAAAATGCAGCTGCCGACATCCCCCCGCCGGATCGCGTCGCCCAGCGACCGACCCGGCGCGAGGAGGTGCTCCTGGCCCAGGCATTCGTCGAGGTCGCGCGGCCGCATCCGGGCGGCGAGGGGTTCAGGGGGCGCGAAGAGAGAAGACATCGTCCTGCGATAATAGACGGGGAACCGGGAACAGGGAACGGGGAACCGGGAACAGGAGAAC
>JBGPJS010000243.1:0-6179 GCA_041485505.1 Gemmatimonadota bacterium
AGCCCAAAGTCGCCGCCGAACACGGCGCGGTGGGTTGTCTCATCTACTCCGACCCGGGGAACGATGGGTATTTCCAGGGGGACGTCTTTCCCCTGGGGCCCTGGCGGCCCCGGGACGGGGTCCAGCGCGGCAGCGTGATGGATATGCCCCTCCACCCCGGTGACCCGCTCACTCCCGGTGTCGGCGCGACGAAGGACGCGAAGCGGCTCAGCCTCGGCGAGGCGGAGACGATCACGAAGATCCCGGTGCTGCCGCTTTCCTATGCTGACGCTCAGCCGCTGCTGGCGGCGCTCAAGGGGCGGGTGGCGCCGGAGGAGTGGCGCGGTGCGTTGCCGCTGACCTATCACCTCGGACCCGGCCCGGCCCGGGTTCATCTCCGCGTCAAGTCCAACTGGGATATCAAGACCATCTACGACGTGATCGCCACCATTCCGGGCGCCCAGCAGCCGGACCAGTGGGTCATCCGGGGCAACCACCACGATGGCTGGGTCAACGGGGCCGAAGATCCCCTTGCCGGCCAGGTGGCGCTGCTCGAGGAGGCGCGTGGGCTCAGCACGCTGCTCCAGCGGGGGTGGAAGCCCCGGCGGACCATCATGTACATCGCCTGGGATGCGGAGGAGCAGGGGCTGCTCGGTTCCACCGAGTGGGTCGAAGCCCATGGGGACGAGCTGGCCCGCCACGCCGCGGTGTACATCAACACCGACGGCAACGGGCGCGGTTTCCTCGGCATGTCGGGATCACACACGCTCGAGAAATTCATCAACGGAGTGGCGAAGGACATCGAGGATCCCGAAACCCACTTGTCGGCCTGGAAACGGGCCCAGCTGCGCCAGATCCGGGAGGGCTCCACCGAATCCCGGGACGAGGCCCGGCAGCGCCCCGACCTCAGAATCGATGCCTTGGGGTCCGGCTCGGACTTCACCCCTTTTCTTCAACACGCTGGCATCGCTTCGCTCAACCTCGGCTTCGGGGGAGAAGATGGCGGCGGAGTGTATCACTCAATTTATGATGACTTCTATTGGTACACCCACTTTGATGACACCAGCTTCGTGTATGGGAGGGCGCTGGCCCAGACAGTTGGCACCGCGGTGATGCGGCTGGCCGACGCCGAGGTGCTGCCCTTCGAGTTCGGCAACTTGGCCGAGACGGTCCGGAAGTACGAAGGGGAACTGGAGCAGTTGCTCAAGGGTCAGCAGGACACAGTGGCCGAGCGCAATCGCCAGCTCGAGGAAGGTGCTTTCACCGCCACGGCCGATCCCCGGCTAACCAGCGTTCCCCCTGCGGCGGAGGCCTTGGCGCCGCATCTCAACTTCGCCCCGCTCCAGAACGCCATCGATTCCCTCAGCCGGAGCGCCGAACGCTACCAGAAGGCCATGTCCCTGGCCGGACAGAATGAGGGTGCCGCACTGCATGGGGCAGCAGGCGGCGATCTGAACGGAATCCTGATCCAGAGCGAACGGCGCCTCACGCTGGAGGCGGGTCTTCCCAACCGGCCCTGGTTCAAGCACCAGTTGTACGCACCGGGGTTCTATACCGGGTACGGCGTGAAGACGATTCCCGCGGTGCGGGAAGCGATCGAGTCCCGGGATTGGGAGGGTGCCGAGGCGGCGATTGTGCGGGTGGCTGGCGTATTGTGCGGAGAAGCCGCGCTGATTGACTCGGCGGCGGTGGAGCTGGGACGGTAAGCAGCAAGCGGTGAGCAGGGGTTCCGATGAGTCTGACCCTCCCGGATCGTGGATCTGGGAGAGTCAAATGCTTATGGAGCAACCCGCTTACTGCTTACCGTTCACGGCTTACCGCTTACTGCCTCACCGCTCACTCCTCCAACCAACACGAACGCCGCCCAGCGCGAGGGCTGACCATCTTCACCCACCGCCGAGATCCAACGCTGGCGGACGATCCTCAGGGCCTCGGCGGGAGTCACTCCATTCCGCAGCTCTTGGTAAAACCCCCGCATGAACTCGGAGGAGGAACGGTCCTGCACTCGCCAGAGTGTGACCACCACGCCGTGTGCTCCGGCGGCCAGAAACGCATGGGAGAGTCCGATGATCCCTTCTCCCCGCACTCGTCGTCCCAGGGCGGTCTCACAGGCGGAAAGGGAGACCAGCTCGGAGTGCAGACTCAGCCTTCGAATGGCCGCGAGGTTGAGGTCGCTGCCGCTCAGCACCAGGCCGGTTCTCTCGGGGATCCGATCGCTTACGAGGGCGTGGGTGGCAAAATGGAGGTAGCGATAGCGGCTCGGGTCGAGGGCGGTCCAGTTGGCGACCGTCGCCGCGGGGCCCACCAGCAGATCGGCCCCCCCATCGCGGAAGAGATCCCTGATGCCTCGCGCCTCCTCCTCGGCGAATGGCAGTGGCCCCAGGAATTCGCCCGAGCGGAGCACGGCATCGTCTACCGGGGTCCCCGGAGGACGGGCGTTTGGCGCCGGATTTCCCACCGCCAACACCGCGCGCTCCCACGTCGCCTCGGCCGGCGCGCGGGCCAGTGCTCGGAGCACCGAGGCGGAGGGGCCATACACAAATCGGAGCCTCCCGGCCCAAGGCTGTGACTGGCCGGGCGGGATGAAGATCTCGATGGGAATCTGTGCCAGCGGCCCATCCGGGACGACGAGGATCTCATCCGCATCCAGGGCACCAAGCGGAGCCACGAAGCGAAGAAAGGCCTGTCGCGCCGCACCTTCCCACGGCACTCCTGGGGCGGGGCTCTCGATATTCTGCCGCAGGAAATCCACCAGCGCCGCCAACGAATCCGCCGATCCCAGGCGGGCCCCTCGCAGCGTCCCGGATGTGACCCACCAGCCATAGGCCGCGCTGTCGCCCCAGAACCAGGTCAGAAGTCCACGTCCAGGACGGAGCAGCCCCGCTCTTAGATCCGGGAGCGAAGCGGGCGAGGGGTAGCGCGCAGCCGCCAATGGGTCTCCCCGCCGCGCGCCCGCCTCCAACTCGGCCAGAGAATCGGTGAGGGCGGTCATCTCCCGGTCGAGCGCCGCCTGTTCCGCCGGTTCTTCCACCGCATCGCGCTCCTGATACCGTACCCGAAGCCGATTGCGAAGAAGGTCGAGAGGCGAGCGGCCGGTCCGCGAGGCGTCTCGATCGGCGAGGAGCTCGAGCAGCAGCCGCGCCCGGGCCCGCTCCGCGATGTTGAACGCATCTGCTGCCCGCCCGCGCGCGAACAGGCTGCGGATCGCCCCTTCGTAGACGCCCCAATAGGAATCGGCGAGCCCCATGCGGAGATCTCCGACCGCGAGTCGCCCCCGCCAGGATTCGAGCAGGTCGATGGTCCGCAGATACAGCCCGGACGCCTCGGAGCGGCGCAAGGCCTCCAGTACTGCGGCGCGGGTCTGCATCGCGTCGAGCTGGGCCCGAATATCGCCGAGCGAATCGGCGATGCGTACTGCTGCTTCGGCCCAGCGCAACCCAGTCGTCGGCTTCCCTTCGAGAAGGGCGAGGCGAGCCAGTCCGGTCCGGCTGAGTACCCGCTGCCGGCCAAAGTCCGACCGATCGGCCAGGTCACGCGACCGCTCCAGCCAGGTGGCAGCTTCCCCGGAGTCGGCTTCGGCCAGGGCGAGGGTGCCAAGACCCAGCAGAGTGGTCATGCGGTGAAACACCACCACCCGGTCGCTGATCGCGAGTGCACGCTCAAGGTGTCGGCGCGCCAGCTGGAGGTTTCCGACTCCGAGAAAGTACTCCGCCAGGCTGTTATTGGCGTAGGCCATGGAACTGGTGTCCGGAAAAGCCTCGGCCGCCTCCAGCGACTCTTGCATCAGCCGCTCGGCCTCATCCACTTCTCCGGTGCCGGCCAGGATTTCCGCGAGATTGCCTTTGATGAAGTAGGCTGTCCGGGGGCTGTGCCCGCTTTCCGCGAGCGCCAATCCTTCGCGGTAGGCCCGGTCGGCCTCGCCGAGGCGACCCTGGTTGTAGTACTCGATAGCCAGGTTGTTGAGGAAACTCGAAAGCTCCCCCGCGGGAAAGTGGCCTTGGCGCCAGAGCGCGACGGCATGTTCCGACTCATTGAGGGACTCGCGATAGTGGCCGCGTCGGGACTGCACGGTGCCGAGCTGGTTATGGGCTTCGGCCTCAAGCTGCTGGTCTCCGGTCGCCCGGCCCAGCTCGATCGCCCTCTGGCACTCACTGATCGCCGAGTCGGATTGGCCCAGGCCGGAGTAGAGGCCGCACCAGCGCCATCGGGTCCAGCCTTCCCGATCCCGGTCTCCCCGCGCCAGGGCCATGGTCTCGGTCAGCGCCACCCGGGCGCTATCGCGCCGCTGATTTCGGATCAACCCTTCCGACCACCAGAGTTGGGCCCGCCAGAGGTTGGCCGTATCCCCGGCACTCGCGAACGAGTCACGGAGCTCCCGGTATCGAGGAAGCATCTGGGCAAAGCGGCCTTCGTCTCGGAGACTGTCCGCCGTGAAGAAGGGCGAGCGAGAGCCTGCGGGGGGTCGGGAATCTGCTCCATGGCAGGCGACGAGCAGAATGAGCACCGCTCTGCCGGCGCCCGATGGTGGCAAGGTGGGGAACCCGCGATGCCACCGCCTGGTCATATTTTCGGCGGACGGGCGATTGGCCGCTGCCCGGAGCGGCCCCGTAACTGACGCAGGTCGTCCAGCGCCTGAACCTGCATCAGCAGGCTGGTCTCCCGCACCAACCTGCCTTGCGCCCCCGGGGGGAGGACGAGCGACGTCTCCGCGCTCTCGCGTTCCAACAGCACCACACCATCCTCGGAGTAAAATCGGGTACGGTAGGTCGTCGCGCCCGGCAGGCGGGACCAACTCGCCAGGAGTGTGTCGCCGCGAAATTCGACCACCAATTGAAGGCTGTCCGAGGGACCCCGTACGGTGTCCTCGGGCCGCTGGCGGCCGCCGATCACTCTCCAGAGCTGCAAGCCCCCCGCGAGCACCGCGAGCGACGCGGCCAACGCAAGCCAGGGAGTGGAACGGCGGGTCGCGGGCAGGGCCCTCGGCGCCGACACCACCGGCGGCGCCAAGGCGGCTTTCACTGCCTGGCCTTGTCGTACCAGCCCCCAGCACCGGTCGCAGCCGAAATAGTGGGCCTCGAACGCCTCGGCTTCGGCCTCGTCGAGCCTGCCGGCGAGGTAACGGGTGTCGAGGTCGCGCTGGTCCACCAATTCGCAGGTGATCGTGGTCTCGCTCATGTCTCCAGAGTTCCCGAAGCGTTCAAAGTGTTTCAGACCACCCGAAGATCCAGTAGCGCGGCGAGCTTCTGGAGCGCCCGATGCTTGCGGACCCGGAGCGCGCCCGGCGTGATACCCAGCCGTTCCGCGACGGCCGCGGTCTCCTCTTGTCGGTAGTAAAGCAGCTCCAGCAGCTCCCGTTCGTCAGGGGGCAGCCGACCCAGCGCCGCACGCACCGCCCGGCACCGGTCCTCGCTGATGAGTCCCAGCAGCGGGTCGTTCTCGCCCGAAGGGCGAGGGTCCCGGCCCAGGCGCGCGAGGGCCCGGTCCTCCCGGCCGGTGGAGCGATGGTGCTGGAGGCAGATGTGCTGGGCGGTCTGAAAGATGAAACCCGGCAGCGCGGCCAGGTTCTCCACCCGGTTGGCACGGAGGGCGTCCATCACCCGCCGCAGCGTCTCCTGGGCCACGTCCTCCGCCAGAGCGGTGTCGCGCACGCGGCGTATGGCGAAACACCGGATGCGCTCCCGGAAACGTCCGGCCAACTCCTCTTCGGGGAGTGCCTCGGCGGGCGGGAGGGCGGATGGGATCGTGCCAGGTGCGGGTTCGGTCATGTAACGCTAGCCGGCGGCCGACGACATGGATGGTGCGGACCGGACGCACCCGGCCGCACCGTCCGGCGGAGGCCTATGATACCCGCCGCCGGGACCGGGGGCAAGCAAGGGTCTACGCCATGGCGTGCGCTACGACACCGAGCCGGAGGACAAGATGAGCGCCAACGAAGAGAAGGACCTGAAGGACCTGCCCGAGCAGGAGTTGAAGAAGCAGCAGGCCGAGAAGGTGAAGGGCGGGTTCCAGCCCGTTGACGGAATTAAGCAGCCGCTTCCGAAGCCGAAGCCATTCGTGCCGATCGACGGCTGAGGGGCTGGCCTGGGCCACGTCCTCGGCGAAGGCCGAGTCACTCACCGGCGCGAGGCAAACAGCATGTAACACTCAGCGTGACCCGGCGACTTGTTAGACAGCCCGCCCGTTGCATGGGTGGGCCGAGG
>JBGPJS010000244.1:0-6169 GCA_041485505.1 Gemmatimonadota bacterium
CCCGCCGTGCCGCCGCTCCGCCGTTCCACCGTTCTGCATGACCCCCGCGGCGTCGCGGGCACGGCCCTTCTTACGCTGCTGATTCTGGCGGCCCTTGCGGCACCGCTGATCTCCGCTGGTGATCCCGTGGCCCAGCACGACGTGGTACACACCCGCTTCCTCGCGCCGCTCGCCACTGGCCCCGACGGCGGGTTTCATCTCCTCGGCACCGATCGCCTGGGGAGAGACGTGTGGACCCGGCTGCTCTTCGGCGCGCGGATCTCCCTCGGAGTAGGCGGGCTCGCGATGCTGATTTCGGTGGTCATCGGACTTGGCATCGGGGCGGCGGCAGGGCTCCGGGAGGGGAGGCTCGGAACCTTCCTGCTGCTGGTCACCGACTTTGCGTTGGCCCTCCCCCGAGTGGTGCTGCTCCTCTTGCTCGCCGCCCTCTGGCAACCCGGCACCGCTCTCGTCGTTGTGGTTCTGGGGCTCACCGGCTGGATGACGGTGGCGCGCCTGGTCCACGCCGAGACCCGCAGCCTCATGGCTCGCCCATTCGTGGAGGGCGCCTTTGCCCTGGGCTCGCGGCGCCGGCGGGTCCTGCTCCATCACATCCTCCCCAACGTGCTCACCCCGGTCACCGCAGCCGCGGCCCTTGGGGTGGGCAACGCCATCATGCTCGAGGCCGGGCTGTCCTTCCTCGGACTCGGCGTGCAGCCCCCGGCACCGTCGTGGGGGAGCATGATCGCCTCGGGACGCGATACCTTGGTGAACGCACCGTGGGTGGCCGCGGCTCCGGGGATCGCGCTGGTCGTGGTTGTGTTGGCCTGTACCCTGGTGGGGGATGCGATTCGAGACGCATTGGGGCACCAACAGGGCGCCGGGCGATGAGCCGTGGGGCGGGATCATCGCCGCGAAATGGTCATGTTGGCGTTTTTCTGGTTACCAATCCGACTCGAGTTCAACCGATATTCTTGACGGCGCGCGCGCGGGGCCCGCGTCAGGCGGCTGACGAAAGGCTCTTCTCTCTCCCATAAGAGTCCGCGACCCAGTCTTCCCGCCCAACTCTGTCCCCTGTTCCCTTTTCCCTGTCCCTGTTCCCTGTCCCTGTTCCCTGTTCCCTTTTCCCTGTTCCCTTTTCCCTGTTCCCTGTTCACCGCCAGTCGTTTACCGTTGACCGCCATGAACTGTCTGCTCGACCTCGATGCTCGCCCCATCATCGCGCACCGTGGCGCCGCCGCCGACGCCCCGGAGAACACTCTCGAAGCGTTCCGGCTCGCCGTGGAACAGGGCGCCGATGCCCTGGAGTTCGATGTGCACCTCTCGGCGGATGGGGTTCCAGTCGTCATCCACGATCCTACCCTGGAGCGGACCACCGATCGGAGCGGACCGGTGCTGGCACTCACGGTGCGGCAGATCCAGGCGGCCGATGCCGGCGCCCAATTCACTGCGGACGGGGGACGTACCTTTCCCTGGCGTGGAAAGGGAGTCCGGATTCCGACCCTGGCGCAGGTGGTCTCCCAGTTTCGGGAGACGCCACTGCTCATCGAACTCAAGACCGCCAGGGCCCAATCGGAGGTGCGGGAGGTGTTGGGGGACGCGCACGCCCAGACCCGCTGCGTCATCGCCTCGGACGATTCCGCCGCGCTGGTACTGTTTCGGGAACCGCCGTGGCAGGTTGGGGCCTCGGTGGGGGACACCGCGCGGCTTTATTTCGGCTCTCTCATTGGCCTCTTACAGCTTTCGGTCCGATACCACCTCCTCGCGATCCCGGCGCGATACTACGGGCTTCCGCTTCCCACCCGAAGGTTCGTCACCGCAGCCCGGAGAGTGGGCTGCCCAGTCCACGTCTGGACCCTGGACGACCCGGACACCGCCCGACGGCTATGGCGGAACGGTGTCAACGGCATCATCACTAACCAGCCGGGTCCGATGCGAGCGGCAAGAGAGGCCCTGATTGCGAGTTCCTAGTTCCGAGTTCTCAGCCCTCGATCGCGCCTCGCTCCCATTGCTCGATCGGACGCTCGCGCGGCTGGAGACCGGCTTCACCTCGCTGCCGGCCGCCGGCGGAGGGCCCGCCGACCTGGCCGGACTCGAAGGTGTCCTCTCCGAGGTCGCCGACCGGCTGCAGGACAACTTCCCCTACTTCCACCCGATGTACGCCGGTCAGATGCTCAAGCCGCCCCATCCCGTAGCACGGTTGGCCTACGCCCTGGCACTCTGGATCAATCCCAACAACCACGCGCTCGATGGCGGGCGGGCCAGCTCAGCCATGGAGCGCGAAGCCGTCGCCGCCATCGCGCGGATGTTCGGGTGGGAGGCGCACCTGGGGCATCTGTGTGGAGGTGGGACAATGGCCAATCTCGAGGCCCTGTGGATCGCGGGGCAACTGCGGCCCGGGACCACCGTCGTGGCCTCGGAGCAGGCCCACTACACCCATGAGCGCATTGGCGGAGTACTGGGCCTGCGTTTCCAGGCCGTGCCAGCCGACCGGCTGGGGCATATGGACCTCGCGGCGCTTAAGGCAATTCTCGACCGGGAGGAGGTGGGAACCGTCGTCGCCACGATGGGAACGACGGCGATCGGCTCGGTCGACCCTCTCCCGGCGCTACTTCAACTCCGCGACCACTATCACTTCCGGCTGCACGCCGACGCCGCCTACGGCGGCTACTTCATACTGGCCGACAACCTCGGTCCGGAGGCGCGGGCCGCGTTCGACCGGCTGAGCGAGGTCGATTCCCTCGTCATCGACCCGCACAAGCACGGGCTCCAACCCTATGGCTGCGGCTGCGTCCTCTTCCGCGATCCGACGGTGGGGCGCTTCTACCGGCATGACTCCCCCTACACCTATTTCAGCTCGGCCGAGCTCCACCTCGGCGAGATCAGCCTCGAATGTTCCCGCCCCGGAGCCGCCGCGGTCGCCTTGTGGGCAACCCAGCGCCTGCTGCCACTGGTGCGCGGCGGCGAGTTCGCTCAAATGTTGTGTCAGGGGCGAGCGGCAGCGTTGGACCTCTTTGAGCGCCTCGACTCCGACCGCCGGTTCCTGACGGCCTTGCCGCCGGAGCTGGACATCGTGATCTGGACCCCGCGGGCTGCGTCGGCCAGCGCGTCGTCGCGGCTGGCGCGTCGGGTCTTCTCCGAGGCCGCCAGTCGCGGGCTCCATCTGGCGGTGGCGGAGCTGCCGGTGGACCTGCTGGATCCGAGGAGCACCACCCTCGGTCGCGACCAGTCCACCGTCACCTGTCTCCGCTCGGTGCTGATGAAGCCGGAGCACCGGGACTGGGTGCCACGCATCTGGGAGGTGTTGAGTAAGGCCATGGACGCGGCACTCGAGGAACGGGACAGTTCCTAGTTCCGAGTTCCGAGTTCCGGGTTCCGAGTTCGGGGCTCGATATCCGGAATTGGGAACTCGGAACTCGGAACTCGGAACTTCGCCGCTTTCAATCCACCCGCACCGTCACGATCTCCCGTGGCGCCGCAGTGAATCGTGTTGCCGTGCCTGCCGCTTCGATCGCCAGGGGCCTGAGCTGCTGCTCATCGGCCCGGACCCGGTAGGCCGCGCGGACCGGAGTCCCGAACCGCCAGGTGCCCTCGACCACGCGGTCGGTCGCGTTGTAGCACCGGAGGATCATTCCCTCGCCCGCTTCGGCCGGCTTGATGGCCGAGAGGAGGAGACCGTCCCCTTCCAACTCAATACTTCCCCTCCAGTTCCCCCTCTCCGCTGGCGGCGAGGGGGACCGGGAGTGAGGCACGACGGGGCGGGGGACAGGGGGAGAGGCTAGCGAAGGACAGAAGTCCCGCATCCAGAAGCCCCTCATCGGCAGGAACCCATCCTCCCACAATCTGGGAATCACCGTCCCACCATCCACCTCCTCAGCGGTCACGGCCGCAAGCGCGATCTCGATCCTCGTGGAGCCGGGACATTGGGCCAGAGGTGTCGCGGTCGGCCACCCCGCATGGCCCGGCCGGGTGGGCAGATCGCCCTTGGAAAGCTCTCCCACTGAACGCAGCAACGTCATGAGTAGGTCGCTCTGAGCGGTCAACTCGTACTCGAAGAATCCCCGCGACATCAGGGCCAGTCCGCGGGAGCCCTTCGCCGCGGCGACCCAGCGGTGGGCTGGCGCCGTCGCGACCGGCGTCTCGATCGGGAATTCCGCTGGATCCACCGACACCGGCGGTCTTGAAACGGTGCCGAACTGGGCACCCGCCACCGCGGCGACACCACCGATGCCGAGTGGCAGGCGGAACCGAAGCCGATGATCGACGGCGGTGTTGTCGAAGTCGAGGAGGCAGCGAAGGGTCGGGCTGTCCGCCTCGATCATGCACACCAGGCGCACCGAGCCTGCCACCACCTTCCAGCGAGCCTCGATCGCCGCGAACAACGGCCCGCCCGCCAGGACCCTGGCCCGGAGCCCCCCGAGGGGATGGAGCGCACTTTCGATTCCAGTCCCCGAAAGAGTGTAGGTGTCCCCCCCATCACGCATACCGACCAGCGTAAGCAGGTGCCGAAACCGTTCCCCCCGATGACGGTCGAGAAACGTGATCCCGCCACCCGGTTCGATCGCTACTTCGAGGAAGCGATTCCGCAGGGTGCGGCGCTCGGCCACCGCGAACGGTTCTCGGCTCAGCGGCGCTGGACTCCCCAACCGGAGGAGCCGGAGACCCAGACCCGGGACCGGTGGGGTCCGAAAGGCGATCCGCACCAGATCCACTTCGTCCTGGTCCGGATAGTGGCGGACCGCGTCCAGCCGATCCAGGTCGCGCCGCTTCCAGATCTCCTGGACCGGTAGCGTTTCGCCGTCCTCGGCGAGCAGCGAAAAGGCCTCATAGTCCGGCTGGACCGTCGATTGGCGCCCCGCGGGCGGCCCGACCGGAACATCTCGCCGGAAGAAAGTGACATCCGCGATCACGATTCCACCTCTGGGCGACGCCGACGGATTCCAGAGCGCCAGCGTCGGCGTGACCTCGGCGCGCGCCTCCCGGGCCCGATCCGGATCATGGCCGGTGAGGGCATGGACGTTGGAGCGAACCAGCTCCTCCGCCGCAGCGGCCACCCCGTCCATGCGGGTTTCCGCCGCGCGCGCCACCACGTCGCTGGCGCAGCCGCCGATCGTGTCGTGAAAGTGACACTGTACCAGCTGCCGCCAGGTGGATGAGACGAGGGCTCGGCGATCGGCGGCTCCGGCGAGACGAGCCAGCGCCGTGAGGGGCTCGACCAGCCGCTCCAGCGATAGTTCCAGGGCGCTGTTCCGGCGCTTGAGCGGCGCCCGGGTACCGTGCACCCCCTGCAACGTCCAGGCGTAGCGGTAGGACCAGCGCAGCTCACCGACGACTACGGGCAGGGTTTTCGCCTCGCGTGCCGCCTCGATGAAGAACTCTTCCAGACGCGAGACCCTGAACTCGCTCGCCGGGTCGAGGGCCGACAGCCGATCGCGCAGGCGCTCGAGATCCGGGTGCGGCGCGTGATGGTCCGCGCCGATGAAAACGGGCAGGTGGGGCCCGGCCGCCCGTCGGACCAGCGTCTCCCGCACCGGGGCCCAGTCACGAGGCAGTGCGACCCCGATTTCGTAACCGGCCGGGGGAAGCTGATACACCAGCATCTCGCGTCCGCTGGGTGATCGCCACCAGAACCGGTCCTGGCCCTGGGCCATTTCACCGCCGTACCCGCGCCAAATGACCCCGTACCCAATGCCAAACTCCTGCCCGAGCGCGGGCCAGACGCCGGGGTGTCCGAAGGCGTCGGGCGAATAGAGCACCTCGAGCCTTCCCCCCAGCCGCGCGGAATCCTCGGTGCCGAGGAGCAGATTGCGGATCAGCGATTCACCGGAGGGAATCTGCTCATCGGCGAGCACATACCAGGGCCCCACCTGGAGCCGGCCCGCCTTGACCAGAGCGCCCACCTCGGCGGCTCGCTCGGGGCGCACCCGCAGGTAATCCTCCAGCAGGATGGTTTGCCCGTCGAGGAGAAAACTTCGGATTTCGTCGTCGTGCTGGAGGCGGGAGATGAGATCGTCCAGCATCGGGACCAGACGAGCCGTGAAGGCCGCCTCGGGCAGGTACCACTCACGGTCCCAGTGGGTGTGGGGGATAAGGTGAAAGGTGAGTCGGTCCATGGGGCGGAAAGCTACTAGCGTCCAGCTGCCAGCTGCCAGCGCGAGTCAACATCCACGACGGCCTGCTCGCGCGGCGG
>JBGPJS010000245.1:0-6153 GCA_041485505.1 Gemmatimonadota bacterium
CGCTCCACTACTCCCATGAGGGAGAGCAGCCGGTTGGCGCGCTCCACCCGCTCCCCCAGCACGGAGCAGGTGGCGTCGAGATGGCGGAGATCACCCACTCGGACCCCGCGGCGGCCGTACTTGTCCTCATACGTGGGTCCGATCCCCCGTCCGGTGGTGCCGATTTTCTGACTCTTCTCGCTGGCCAAATCCAGCAGCTTGTGATAGGGCAGCACCAGATGGGCCCGGTCGGAAACGAAGAGCCGGCCAGCGATGTCAACTCCTTTGGCGCTCAGTTCATCGACCTCGGCGAAAAAGGTCTCGGGATCGAGTACCACCCCATTGCCGACGATACACCGCACCCCAGGATGGAGGATCCCCGAGGGAATCTGGTGCAGGATGTACTGCTTGTCGCCGATCACGACGGTGTGTCCCGCATTGGCCCCGCCCTGGTATCGAACCACCAAGTGGGCCCGTTCGGCCAGGACGTCTACCAGCTTCCCCTTGCCCTCATCACCCCACTGCGCGCCTACCACGACCACGCAATAGGTCTTGGGATCGAACATGCGTCTCTCCGCAATTCCGGGATTATGGGATTCCGGGATTGTGGGACTGGGGTCTGCCACCCGTTTGAACCCATGCCCCTGGTCCCAAAAATGGTCCAGACAATCAAAAAGCCCCTCGCGGGGCCCCGGTATCCTCTGGGAGAACCTAGCGAGGCTGAGGAAATCCCACAATCCCACAATCCCACAATCCCTCAATCCCTCAATCCCTCAATCCCACGATCCGCCCCACTCGCTCGGCCGTCTCGAATGCCATCCCATCCGGCGTGTCTCCCGGCGTATGCATCACGCGCAGCGTCCCCCAGTCCAACCGGCTCAGGGTCACGGCGGGAATACCGGCCTTCGCAAAGACCACGCTATCCACCAGGATCCCCGCTGGAAGGTGGCGGATGACCGGAGCGGTGCCCAGGCCTGCCAGTCGGGTGGCTTCCTCTTGGGCGAGACCTTTCCCCCGATGATCGTGGTATACCAAGAACAGTCGGCCGGAATCATCCAGGGTATCCAGGTTCACCATGACCGAATCCGCCAGGCCCTTGACGCCGGAGCCGGCAAAGGCCCGGGCCCCGATCAAGCCGAATTCCTCCGCGCTGGTGAGCAGGAGACCAGTGCCGGGATCCTGTGAGGCGCCCGCCGCCAGCAGTGCGGCGTAGAGACCGGTACCATTGTCCCGCGCCCCCCGGGAGGTGCCCCTGAGTTTGCCGCGGCCCGCGAGGGCCCCTGCCCCGACGGTGAGGAGGCTCCCACCCGCCGCCGCAGGGACCACCAGCGGCCCCCTGAGCCGAAGCAGCACCAGCGCGGTCATCACACCGATCGCGAGGGCCACGGTCCAGACAGCGACCAGCCGCCCCGCCATCGAGTGTCCCTGTGCCTTCGAGTCAATGTGGGCGACGATCCAACGCCGGACCGGACCGTCACCCCGGGTCGCAATGAGGTTCGCGTCGTGCCTCAGCGGTGTGGCCGGCGGAGTCCAACCCATTCCCAGGCCGTAAACCAGAGCGGCAAGCGCCAACAGGCTGGCGAACCAGACGACCGAGCTGGCGCCGGGTGAAGTCGGCAGGACCAGCAGAGGAAGCTCGAGGAGCCCGAGCCAGCCGAGGCCGGCGCCGAGCAACGGGAACGCAAGCAGGGTCGTGGGCGAGAAGCCGAAGTGTTGCTGCTCGACCCGGTAGCCGAGCCCCTCCAAGTACTGCCTCAACAGCGCGCGGACCCGATCGGTGTCCGGAGTGCCGGCTTCCCGCGGCGTGGACAGGATCTCGTTCAGGAGTTCGCGGGGAGAGGGCATGGGGAATTCCGGCGGGAGGTGGCAGGCGAGCGGGTGGCGGGCGCGAGGCGGGCGCGGCCCTGCCGCGCCCCTACGCGTTACGATTGCGATCGCCGCTTCCGGGGCGAATCCATCTCACCCACCGCCGCCTTGGCCGTCTCGGCGGAGATCTCGTCCTTCTCGAGGAGTTCCTCGAGGTGCTGATCGAAGGTCTGCATCCCGTGAGCCTCTCGACCCTTGGCGATCTTGTCCTTCAAGTCCTCTAGCTTGTCGGGATCCTGGAGGCAGGCTCGCACCGTCGGAGTCACTATCATCACTTCGACCGCGGCGACCCGGCCCTTGTCGTCCTGTCGGGGGAGGAGTCGCTGCGCGACGATGGCACGGAGGGCTTCGGAAAGCCGGAGCCGCCCGATGTCGCGCTCATCGTGGGGAAACATGGATAGCAGACGGTACACGCTGGTGACCACATCGGGAGTGGGCATGGCGGAGATGACCAGGTGTCCCATCTCCGCCGCCTTGATGGCGGTATCAAGGGTCTCGCTGTCCCGCATCTCGCCGATCACGATCACGTCCGGGTCCTGGCGCAGCGCCGCCTGCAGCCCGATCGCAAAGCTCTCGGTGTCCACCCCGACCTCGCGCTGGGTCATCGAACAGTTGACGTCACGGTGGAGGAACTCGATCGGGTTCTCCAGGGTGACCACGTGGCGGTGCTGCGTGGTGTTGATATGGTTGAGCATACCGGCGATGGTCGAAGTCTTGCCGCTCCCGGTGACCCCCGCGACCAGCACCAGCCCCTGGTCCGACTCCGCAATCCGCTTGATGACGTCGGGCAGCTTCAGCGATTCGATGGTGGGGACCGCGAAGGGGATGACCCGCATGACGATCATGAACGAAGACCGCTGGCGCAGGACATTCACCCGGAAGCGGCCCACACCGGGCATGCCCCAGGAACAGTCGAAATCCTTGAGCCGATCGATCCGGGACTTATCCTCTTCGCTCGCGATGAGCTTGAGGGCGATGGCCCGGGTCTGGTCCGGGGTCAGGCGCTGCTTGGTGAGCGGCACCAGTTTGCCGTTGATACGCGCACGGAAAACGTCGCCGGCCTTGATGTGGAGATCCGATGCGCCCCGTTCGACGGCGGCCTTGATGATTTTTTCCATGAGTCGATCCCAGAGAACGTGAACAGTGAACGGTGAACAGTGAACAGGCCACCCCGCCCCCGTTCACCCTTTACTGTTTACTGCTCACTGGCAAGAAACCCATCCGGTCCCGCACTTCACGCAGGGTTTCGCCCGCGATCCGCCGCGCCTTAGCCGCCCCCTCGGCCAGCACGGCGTCCACTTCCCCCGGCCGGGCCCGAAGCGCCAGCGCTCTTTCCCGCATCGGGGCCAGGGTCTCGATCAGGTTGTCCGCCAGCACCCGCTTGCAGTCGAGACACCCCCAGCCAGCGGAGCGACATTGTTCGGCCACCTCGACGACCCTCCCGGCCGGTGAAAAGTACTGGTGGAGCGAGTAGATGTTGCAGATCTCGGGATTGCCCGGGTCTTTCCTGGTTTTCCGGGCCGGATCGGTCATGGCCGGCCTGAGCTTTTGCCAGATCTCTTCCGGACTGTCCAAGATGCCGATGGTGTTCCCCAAGCTCTTCGACATCTTGGCCTGGCCATCCAGGCCCATGATCCGCTTGGCCTCAGTGAGCAGCGGCCGAGGCTCGGGAAAGTAGTCCTGCCCCCCCCCGAACTGGGCGTTCCACTTCCGGCAGATCTCGCGGGTGAGCTCGAGGTGCTGCGTCTGATCCTCCCCGACGGGAACGAGGTCGGCCCGGTAGAGCAGGATGTCCGCGGCCATGAGGATCGGATAATTGAGCAATCCGGCCGGGACACTTTCGAACTTTTGCGACTTATCTTTGAATTGTGTCATCCGCTCCAGCTCGCCGAGCGGCGTTACCGTCGTCAGCAGCCATTGCAGCTCGCTGTGCTCCGGTACGTGGGACTGCACGAAGAGGGTGACCCGCGCCGGGTCGATCCCCGCGGCCAACAGACCCACGGCCATCTCACGGGTCCGCTCCGCGAGTGTCGCGGGGTCATAGGTGTTGGTGATGGCGTGCAGGTCCACAATGCAGTACAGGCAATCATAGGACCGTTGCAGGTTGACCCAATTCTGCACCGCGCCCAGCCAGTTCCCGATGTGGAGCTCGCCTGAGGGCTGAATCCCTGAAAAGATGCGCGGCATCGAGGCAAGCTACTCGCCGTGCGGAGGACTCGCAAGATGGCATCGGCCAAAGACTTAGGGTGAGTCGTGAGACGCGAGCAGTGAGCGGACCGGAACCGGTCGGTCTGGCAAAGCTGGCAACGGCGGCTGCCGTGCGAGCCGGTGAATACCTGAGGAGCGTAAGCCGGCCGGCCGATCCCGCCACCTGGAGCTCCAAGGGGACCTCGGACTGGGTGACCGTGGTGGACCGGACCAGCGAGGAGATCGTGAGCGAGATCCTACTCAAGGGAGAACCGGGGTCAACCATCGTCGGGGAGGAGCTGTCGCCCGAGATCACCACCCGTGGTCTGGTCTGGGTGGTGGATCCGCTGGACGGCACCACCAATTTCCTCCACGGATTCCCGGTCTTTGCCGTCTCGATAGGAGCAGCGGTCGATGGCGAGGTACAAGCCGGAGTCGTGCTCCACGTTCCGCTGAACCGCCTCTCCCACGCGACCAAGGGGGCCGGCGCCTGGGAAGGCGATCAGCGACTCGAGGTCTCCCCGATCACCGACCCGAGGCACACCCTGATCGGAACCGGATTCCCCTTTAGTCATTTTGAGGGGATGGCCGCCTATCAGGCCGAGTTTACCCGAGTGGCACTGGCCACCAGCGGGATCCGCCGGGCGGGGGCCGCCGCCATTGATCTGGCCGACGTCGCCGCCGGCCGCTACGAGGGTTTCTGGGAGCAGCGCCTCTCAGCATGGGATATCGCGGCGGGGATGCTGCTGGTGCGGGAAGCGGGTGGGATCGTCACCAACTACGCGGGCCGGGATCTGGGCATCGAACACAGTAGCATCGTGGCGGGGAATCCGATGATTCACCAGTGGCTCAGGGCAGTACTAAGTGCTGAGTGCTGAGTGCTGAGTGCTGGGGGCTGAGTGCTGAGTGCTGGGTGCTGGGTGCCTTTCCTGCCTACACCGTGAGTAGCCTCGCCCCGTTCCTGGTGATCGCCACGGTGTGTTCGAAGTGCGCCGAGAGGCTCCCATCGGCGGTCACCACCGTCCACTTGTCGGGCAGGGTCCTGGTGGCGTAGTGACCCATGGTGATCATCGGCTCGATGGCCAGGGTCATACCCTCGAGCAGCCGGGGGCCGCGCTTCGGCTTGCCGTGGTTGGGGACCTGGGGCTCCTCGTGGAATTGGGTCCCGATGCCGTGACCCACCAGCTCTCGTACGACCCCGAACCCCGCTGCTTCCGCCACCTGCTGCACCGCGTGCCCGATATCCTGGACGTGATTTCCGAGCCGCGCCTGGGCGATCCCCGCGGCCAGGCATTCCTGGGTCACCCGGAGCAGGCGCTCGGTTTCGGGGGCGATTTCTCCAACCGGAATCGTGGTGGCGGAATCAGCGTGCAGTTCATCGAGGCAGACCCCGACGTCCACGCTCACGATGGCCCCCTCCCGGAGCACCCGCTTGGCGCTGGGGATTCCGTGAACGATCTCTTCATTAATGGAGGTGCAGAGGGTGCGGGGAAAGCCGTAGAGGCCCTTGAAGGAAGGCCGGGCACCTGAGTGGCTGCGGATGAACTCCTCCGCCACCTCGTCGAGATGCAGGGTGGTCACGCCCGGCTTGACGCTCCGGCGGACCAGGGCAAGCGTCTCGAAAACGATGTGTCCCGCCCGGGCCATCGTGTCGATTTCGCGGGGGGATTTGAGGGTGATCATGAGTCGTTAGCCATTAGCCATTGGTCGTTAGCGAATACGGAACTTGGCTGGGTGACGGCGCAGCCAATGGCTAACGGCTAACGGCCTCTACCTTCCCAACACTCTCCTGACCCGCTCCGCGATTTCCGGCACCGTCCCGATGGCCTGAACCAGGTGAACGCTGCCCTGGGTCCGATACCATTCGAGGACCGGCGCGGTCTGTTCCCGGTAGGCCTTGAGCCGAGTGGCCACGGCGACGGGATCGTCATCGGCGCGGCCTTCGATGGTGCGACGCTTGTCGAGGCGGGCCAGGATCTCCTGATCGCTGACATCGAAGAAGAAGACGAAATCGATCTTCCGGCTCCGCTCACCGAGGAGCTTCGCCACCCCCTCGGCCTGGGGAATGGTGCGCACCACACCGTCGAAGATGACTCCCTGGGCGGCCTCCGGCTTGGCCAG
>JBGPJS010000246.1:0-6152 GCA_041485505.1 Gemmatimonadota bacterium
GCGTTCGAGAGGGCGGCGAGCAGGGCACAAGCAGAGAAGTAATTTCGGGAGGGGATCAGATCAGCCAGATTGAGGATCGCGGCACACGCCGTCCCACCGACGAATCCCAATTGCACTACGGTCGTGAGCCAGCCGCCCTGGGAGGCGTCGAGCGACCAGCGTTCCCGGAGCTGGGGCGCCACCGCGCTCCCGGCAAACCACAGCGACATGCCAAGCAGCTCGGCGAGAGAAAGGAGGAGAAGGGTACGAACTCGAGTCCCGGGTTCCGAGTTCCGGGTTCCGAGTTCCGCGTTCCGAATGGCGGCGGCCAAGGGGTTGGGAAACCGAGAAGGCGACTACGGCCGGGAAGCCGGTTCTGGGCTCTCGGAACTCGGAACCCGGAACTCGGAACTGAGGTACTCCTCCCGGTACATCCCGATCAGCTCGAAGAAGTAGGAAAGCGCCAGGGGACCGATGAGGAGCCCCAGGAGGCCAAAGTAGGCCACCCCGCCGAAAGCCCCGATGAGTGTCACCAGAGGATGGATCTTGGCATACCGGCGGAAAATGAAAGGCCGAATCACCAGATCCACATTGCCCACCACCAGCACTCCCATCGCCACCAATGCGATAGCCGCACCGTAGCGACCGTCGATGGCCAGGCTGACTGCGCCCGGCCCCCAGATCAGTCCACTCCCAACGACCGGCAGGATCGAAAACACAATAGTGACGACTCCCCAGAACAGGGCGTTGGGGAGTCCTGTCAGCGAGAACCCGACCATCACCAGCCCTCCCTGGATGCAGGCGTTGAGGCCGGTGCCAATCATGGTCGAGATGGTGACGTTGTAAAACCGATCCTTCAGCTTCTCGGCGTTGGCGTCCGAGAAGGGGATATAGGGTTTCACGCTGGCCCAGGCTTCCCCCGGACGAAGCAGGAGGTAGTAGGCGACAAAGAGGGAGATCGTCAGATTCAGCGCGACCCGCGTGGCGGTCCCCAGCAACTTGATGGCGTTCGATCCGAGCCAGGACACGATCTGCTGTCCGGCGCCGGCGAGCTGCGGGCCCACCGAGGTCCGCCCTATCCTGATCGTCTGAAGCCGCTCCAGGAGGGAACTGCTCAGGACACTGCTGGCCATCGCCTGGGCCTGATCTACCAGGATCCCCACCAGAGCCAGGCCGGGAAGCACCAGGAGGAGGAGGGCAATCACCACGACCACGCCGCTGGCGACCGACCGAGAGACCCGCCGCGTCATCCAGCGGTGGAGCGGCGCAAACAACACGCACAGCACCAACCCGCCGATCAACCCTGTGGCATAGGGCAGGAGGGCCGCGGTCAGCCCCGCGCCCAGCAGGAGGATGAGCAGGGCGGCGCGCTGGTGGTTGGTGTCGAGGAAAGGCATGAGTGGTTGAGGGAACTTAGGTGGGACCCCGCTCGGAGAGCCAGAGCACCCCGGCCCAGCGGCTTGCCAACGAACCGTTGCCGCGAGCTGAAGACCAGTTCAGACGGCCAGTCGGGTGACCTCGATCACGGCAGACCCGCGAGCGGAGCAGCTACTCTGTGACCGATCCCGTTGGGCGCCGCCGTCCCTCTTCCCCCGCCATCAGCAAGTGAATCGGAGCACCTGATGTGGAAACGCCAAGTCCTCGCGATCCTTGAGGCCATCGAGACCGATGTCAGTCTCCGGGGGCTCCAGAGCGAGCTGAGTCATCCGCTCGTAACCGAGTTCCTCACCAAGGTCGCTGCCCTGCTCGATCGCCTGCTGACCATTGTCCCACCCCTGCGCGCCAGCGATGCCGCCTGGGGACTTCGCCAGTTGCAGGCACTCTGCTCGGGCCCCACCCTTTCCCGACAGGCGGAGTACCTCCAGCGCGCCATCGAGGTAGCCGAGAACGCTGCCCAGGCGGACCGGGCCCGGGTCTAGATGACCGGCGGCAAGGCGAAGGCCCTGCGGCGCTGCGAGTTCCTGCACGAGGGTGAGCACTATCTCGCCGAACTCCGCGAGATCGGGCCGCCCCGGGATCCGACCGGAGCCCGACGCCTGGTCTGGGTACTCTGGCAGGGCCACCACCAGGCCACCCTGTTTAGCTATTGGCCGGGGGAGAGCGATGAGGACATGCGCCGGCGGTTCACTCTGAATGTTGACGGATGGGTCGACCCTCCCTCCACAATCGGATGACGGCCTTGCCCGCAACAGAATTTGCGCCGGGACATCAGCTTTGGTTTCCGACAACTCACTGGGACCCCCCGCAGCCAACTCGGGCGTACCGAAAGTCGATGCGCCGGACCCGACCCTCCCGGCTCCCCTCGATCCAGCCGATTGCGGAATCAGCGCTCAATCGGCGGTAGCCGACCCGCTGAGGGAAGTCGTGTGTGGGATCCTCGAAGAGGAGTTCCCCGCTAGGCGCTGACTCCGGCTTCTCCCGCTCACGGAAGGTCGCGGTGGGCTGCCCCGAAGGATGGGCTTCGTACGCCAGCCTTCCATTTTCGTTCCGCAGTACCACCAGTTCGAAATCCACCAGCCGCCCCCCGCGCACCGTTCGACCCATTTCGAGCATGGCGTCGCCTCGTGGCGGCATCCACTGTTCTTCGACGACCGTTTCGCCGCGGGTCATCTCCCAGCAGCCGGTGAGCCAGGCGGCGCGGGTGAAGGGATCGGCTTGGGAGACATCCGGCCGCGAGCCGCTCAGCACCGCGGCTATGGGAAGGAACCGGAGAAGGAACCGAGCGCGAGGCATTTGGTACCAGCCAATCGGCGAAGGGATGAGGAGGATGACTGCTCACTTCATCGAGGCCCCGGAAGAAGAACCGTAACCCTTCACCTTCCTCCAGAAGGAAAGTGAAACGACCGCCAAGGCGCTGGCGGTCGTCGGGTACGACAGGAGCTGTCTGCTTTCCGTCCTCAGCCTTTGGCTTTGAGCATCCCGCCCAGCTTGCCGGAAGCCATCCCGAACAAGGCTCCGACCGCCATGGAGACGATCACAATAATGAGGGCGTTGGCCAAGCTGGCCGCGAGCAGGTTCTCCTTCGTCAGGCTGCCGGCGGTCTGGAGGAGATAGGCGAAGGTGGCGGCGTACCCATACACGCTGGCCGGAATGACCGAGAACGCCTTGATGTGAGCGGCCAGGCACATGGCCATCACGGTGACTCCGACCACGACGCCGGCCGAAACCACGCCGGCCGGTGCCGAGAGGAGAATCAGGGCGGCTACCCAGGCACAGAAGGCACCGAACGCATTCCCGACGATAGTGTTCTTCAGGGCGTTGTTGTCGCCGCCAGAGTGGAAGTAGCACGCCCACGCGATGAACCCGCCCCAGATGAGCAGGCCCAGCTTGAGATAGAGAATCGTGGCCACCCCACCCAGAAGACCAATGCTCACCGAAAGCGCGACGAGCTGCGACATGGCGAACCTCCCCTCGGGACTGAACCGAATTCAGAACCCACCGACACCCCGGCTCAGTTGGAATGGCGGCATAAGGAACGCGAACGGGCAGGGACCCATGTAGCACCCGGGGCCGCGATTGTCAAATCGCGGCCCTACCGGCCCACCACCAGCACCGCAAAACTGTTAGGTAGGACTGGCGGGCGGCGGCGGGGGTTGTCCGGTGTGGCGGAGTCAGGAGCGGGGCCAAACTTTGCGCTCACCAGATAGAGTCGATGGGTGATCGGATCCAGACCCATGGTGCGGGCGCCCGGCATGGTCGGAACCGTCTCGGCGACGCTGAACTGGTCCGGCTTATCCTCATGGACCACGGTCAGGGTTCCCTCCCCGTTGGAGCTGAAAGCGTAGCCGGTGCCAGGGTCGTAAGCGTTCCCATCGACCCCACCTCCGATCGGAAGCGTGGTAAGGAGACGCCCGGCCTGGGCGTCGGAGATCGCCATGAGCTTGTTCCGGCATCCGCTGAAGAGCCGATGATGTTCCCGATCGATCGCGAGCCCCGTCGGTGATTCGCAGGGCGCGATCGACCAGCGGCGCACCACGGTCATGGCCTTGGCATCGATTTCCGCCACGACCGCCTGGTCCTCGAGGTTGGCGTAGAGCATGCCGTTTCCGGCCGACACCCCGAACTCGGGCTTGCCGCCGAGGGGAATGGTGCCGACTACTTTGCCCGCCGCAGGATCGATGACCGTCGAGCTGTTAGCGTCGCCGTTCATGGTATAGATCCGCTTCGTGGCCGGATCGTAAAGCACCGCGTCGGCATCGTCGTCAGCCTTGAGCTTGCCCAGGACCTGATAGGTGTTCAGGTCGAACATCGTCACGGTGCTGTCGCGGCCGGAGGTCGCGAAACCGCGGCCGAGGTCATAAGCGAAGGCGGTTCCGTGCGCCCCGCTCAGGTCCGGGATCTCCCCGAGAACCGTCCCCGAATCGGGATCGATGACCATGACCCTGGTCTGCCGGGCGACGAAGAGGCGGTGGTGCACTGAATCCAGGGCGACGTAGTCCCAGCCACCCGGGCCGCCGACGACGAGGGTCTTGAGGATGTGGTAGCCGGGGGCCGGGCCAGCGGCGGCCAGCCCACCCATCGCCAGCGCCAGAGTGTAGAGGATTCGGCGAATCATGCGGTCAGCTCCGTTCTATTCTTCGTGGTCGAGCGCCTTGCCGTCAGGATCCACCTGGATTTCCGATCGCTTTCCCCCGGTCGAGACGTGAGCCTCATAGGCGACCAGTTTGCCGGCTTTCGTGAGGGCTTCGACCTTGCCGATCTTCCCTGCACCGGCTCTGGCCTCCAAACCGGCCTTCACGCTGGGCGGCACGGCTTCCAACTCAACCTGTTCCTCGACCTCGACTACGGCTCCGGCGGCGTCCATGAGGATGTCCTTGCCGTGTCCATTGACGGTCAATTCCGCCTCGTAGTAGGTCTTGCCCTTCTCCTGTTCCTTCGAAAAACCTCGGATCGTGGCTCCGACGCTCTCGGCCGCAACGGTCTTTTCGACGGCGGGTGGCAGGTCCGACCGCTTGATGCTGTGTTCCTGACCCACGGACTGCCGGGTCAGGATGGCTACGCCGACGACAGCCAGGGTGAGACTCCATTTCTTCTGCTTCATAGTACCTCTGGTGATGGCGCGAGGAGGGCGATGGGATGACGCAGGGGCAGGCGAACGGCGCGGGTGAATCTAGGAACTCATCCTGACACCAGGATGACAGTCCGACTGCAGACCTCGGAGATCCTCGGGCCACCAGAAGGGCCTTGCCGGCCGGCGGCAGTAGCGACATCATTCCCCACCCCTTCAATCCTCTACCAGCCGTGGGCCGGCCGCGCCCGACTTCGAACCGTCACCGCATTTCCGGGCTTTCCCGAATCCGAGACCTCTCCCAACGGCATCCCGCTGGCGGCCCGGAGTGAGAGCCCCGTTCCATCAATCAAAAGGGTCCCCATGCGCCGTCTCCGGATAGGAGTGTTGGACCTCGTCACCAACGAAGTACCAATGCGTTCATTGTACGGTCGTGTCATGAATGCCAATCTGGCCAGCATCATGCCCCAGGTAGTGGCAGTCTGGTGCGAACGGGCGGGACACGAAGTCAAGTTCGTCTGTTACACCGGATTCGAGGACCTGCTCGAACAGATCCCTCGTGACCTCGACCTCATATTCATCACCGCCTTTACCCAGTCCGCCCTCCTGGCCTACGCATTGAGTGCCGTGTATCGGGCCCGAGGCGTGGTGACCGCCATCGGAGGGCCCCACGCCCGCTGCTACCCCGAGGACGCCCGCAAGCACTTCGACTACGTGCTCGGCTTCACCGACGAGAGGATCATCGGCGAGGTTCTGCAGGAGTGCGCCCCCAACCGTCCCTTGGGCCGTGACATCAGTGCGCCCGGGCAGCCTTCCATGCTGCCTTCACTCGTCGAGCGGTGGAAGTTCGTCGCTCCGACCCTGGCCAAGGCCTCGGGGATGTTTCGGGCGGTGCCCATGATCGGGAGCATGGGCTGTCCCTACACCTGCAGCTTCTGCATTGATTCGACCGTGGACTACCAGCCCTTGAGCTTCACCCAGCTGCGGGAAGACCTACGGTTTCTTCTCACCAAGGTCCGGCATCCGATCGTGGGGTGGCACGACCCCAACTTCGGGGTTCGCTTCGATGACTATATGGAGGCCATCGAGGCGGCAGTTCCGCCTGGCCAGATGCGGCACATCGCCGAGAGCAGCCTGAGTTTGCTGTTGGAACCGCACCTCAAGC
>JBGPJS010000247.1:0-6146 GCA_041485505.1 Gemmatimonadota bacterium
CGCCGGGAAGCGGTGGACTTGTCGCTCGCGGCCGCGGCCAAGCTGGTGGGTCAGCGATTCGACAGTGACGCGGACCGGAAACTGGTCACCGAGTATCTCGCTTCGCTCGGGGGCCAGCATTGAGGCCGGTCACCATCGCCCGGAATTACTCCGAAGCGCTCTTCGTGCTGGCGGAGAAGAGCGGCCGCGCCGAGGCGTACGCCGAGCTGCTGGACGCGGTTGCGGGCGCCGTGGAGACCACCCCGCGCTTCCAGGCGGTCCTCATGTCGCCGCGAGTGACCAAGGCAGAGAAGAGCCAGCTCCTGGCGGTCGGACTCCGGGACGCGCCCAAGGAGTTCGTGCGGTTCCTCCAGGCGGTGGTGAGGCGTGGCCGCCAGGGACTCTTCCGGCAGATGTCGAACGAGTTTCTTGGCCTGCTGGATCTCAAGCTCAATCGGGCCCGGGCGGGGGTAACCATCGCGCGCCCGGCCGATGCAGCCCTGCGGAAGCGGATCGCGGAGGCGTTGAGCCAGGTGGTCGGCAAGGAGGTCATTCCAACGTTCACCGAAGATCCCGCCATCCTGGGTGGAGTGGTGGTGCGGGTGGGCGACCGGATCTATGACGGTTCGGTGCGCCGGCGGATGACGATGCTGCGGCGTCAGTTGCTTTCCCGCTAGGCGACCGAGGACGGTTGGCACCATGGCCCCGCGCTTCCGGCGGGGCTTTGGCATTTTCGGCCCGCTCGGCCCGCCCTTACGGGCGGGCCTCGCGGTGGGCCCGGCCCTTCGGGCCGGGGGTTTCAATCGTGAAGGAAGCGAGGGTCGTAAGGGATCCGGTGCTGGGCCAGGAGGGAGACGTATTCGTCGGCGAAGCTGCGCTCGCGGTGATGGTACTCCTGATGGCGAATGTAGTCTTGAAGGGCCCCATCGTCCTTGGGGTTCACACTAAACGCGGCGTAGCCGGCTTGCCAGTGAAAATCGGTCCGGTGGGGGTAGGTCTGATGGATCCAACGAGAGGAGTGGGTCTTGATTACGTTCACCAGGCTCGAGAGCGAGAGGGTCGCCGGGAACTCCAGATACAGGTGAACATGGTCCGGCCCTCCGCCCGCGCAGAGAAGGGTTCCACCCTCTCGTTTGACGACTCCCCCGATGCAGGCAAAGAGACGGGATCGCCAAGGGCGATCCAGCCAGGGTCGCCGTAGCTTGACGCTCCAGATGAGATGGACCCGCTGTTTGACGTAGGTGCCGGGCATGGTCGTTACCCCTGTTTCCGAATGGGACAACGACGATAGCCAACCATCTCTGCGCAACCGTCATCCAAATCACGCACGCGGTGCCGAATCCACGCGGAATGACTAACATTCCCGCGTCGTACCGTGGGACCGCCCGATCACGCCGATCACCCGAACCATCAGCCATGCCCTTGCTTTCGGCCCTGCTCGCCCTCGCCGTTCAGTTGCCCCAGGTCCCCGATCCGCGGCCCCCCTATTGGCAGCAGCAGGTGGCGTACGACATCTCCGCCTCGCTGGACGAGCCGTCCGGCGTCCTGAGCGGCGGGGAGAAGATCACCTACCGGAATCGGTCTCCCGATACCCTGACCACCTTTTCCCTGCATCTCCACCTCAACGCCTTCCGACCGGGCTCTCGGTGGGCTGCGGCCGACTCGGTCGAGAGACGCCGGCGGTTCAACGATCTCAAGGAGCCCGACTTCGGGTTCAACCATGTGAGCGGGGTCCGGATCATGGGACGCTCAGTCGAAGCGAGTTATCCCCTGGCCCCCGACAGCACCATCGTCCGTTACGGGTTGCCCCAGCCACTTGTCCCCGGGGACTCGATGACCGTCGAGATGAGTTGGGATGCCCGGCCCTCGACGCTGCCGAGGCGCCAGGGCCGCCGCGGACGTCGGTTCGATTTCGCGCAGTGGTACCCCAAGGTGGTGGTCTACGACCGGCACGGCTGGGAGGAGCACGCGCTCTACCCGGGCGGGGAGTTTTACGGTGAGTTTGCCACCTTCCGGGCGACCCTCGACGTCCCAGAGGATGAGGTGATGGGGGCGACGGGTGTTACCCTCTGTGGAGATCCGGGCTGGGAGCGGGCCAATCAGAATCCATCGCAGCCGGTGGAGTATCAACGCGATTATTACGCAGAAACCTCGCCTGAAATCGCCATCACGTCCGGTGGCGCTGCCACTCCCGGTACCGGATACTGCGGGTTCAAGGATCGGGCGGCGGAGGATGCCCCGCCCGCGGCGGGCCGCAAGCGGATCCTCTGGTATGCCGAAGACGTGCACCACTTTGCCATGTCACTCAACCCGGAGTACCGCTACGAGGGCGGGCGCTACGGCGGGGTGGCGGTCCATGTGCTCTATCAGCCGGGAGACGAGCGGAGCTGGGGCGGCGGCGTCGCCGTCAGGCGGACCGAGACGGCCCTGGAGTGGCTGGACCAGCTTTTCGGCAAATTCGCCTGGCCCCAGATCACCAACGTGCACCGGATCGAAGGGGGTGGCACCGAGTTCCCGATGATGATTCACGATGGCTCCGCCGACCAGGGACTGATTGTCCATGAGCTGGGCCACAACTACCTGATGGGCATCCTGGCCAACAACGAGTGGCGCGAAGGGTGGCTCGACGAGGGTTTCACCAGCTTCCAGACCACCTGGTTCTGGGAACAGCAAGGGCGCCCGGGTGGCTACGAGAATAGCGAAGAGTTCATCCTGGACGAGGATCTTGATGGCGCGTCCGAGCCGACCAGCCTGGTGAGCGAGCAGTACCGGGACTTCACCTCCTACAACATCGCGGTCTATACCCAGGGCGAGCTGTTCCTCCACCAGCTGCGCTACGTGGTCGGTGACGAGACCATGCGCCGTATTCTGCGGACCTACTACGACCGCTGGAAGCTCAAGCACGTGGATGAGCAGGCCTTCCGGGAGGTAGCCGAGGAGGTGTCCGGGCGGGACCTGTCGACGCTGTTCGCCCAGGGACTGCATGGGACGCCGTTATTTGACTATGCGGTTGGCCGGGTGAAGCGGGAACGGGGAACGGGGAACGGGGAACTGGGCAACGGAGCCCCGGCGGGCCAATGGATGACCAAGGTTGAAGTGATAAGAAAATCGCCGGGGAGGATACCGGTCGAGGTTGCGGCCATCCGAGGGAACGACACTACCATCGTGCGGGCCGAGGGGACGGCGGAACGGGAATGGGTGGAAATCGCGACCGCGGCAAAGCCCCGGGAAATCGTACTCGACCCCCGGGCCCGCACCCATGATTGGAACATGCTCAACAACCGCCGCCGGCTGGGGTTCCATTTTGGAGGCGATCCCAAGACGGAGCCGTATCTTGACCGCCTCTTCTCGACTCGGGCACGTCGTGACCGTCTCACCAGCGCCTGGTTGCCGACCGTCTGGTACAACGATGGCGGGGGGCTGGTCCTCGGCCTGAGGACGCGGGAGAATTACCTCGGTCGTTTCGAGGAGAACCTGGTCTGGGCCGGCGCCAGCACCGGGTGGGGGGTAGACCTGAACCCCCACAAGCGGTGGCAGCTGTTCGCGCGCTTCCGGAACCCGGTGTGGCTACGATCCCCACGGCTCTCCGAGACCTTGGAATTCTTCACCATCGAAGGGCGTACCGGCGCGCGGGTCGCGCTGGATCGGACCTTCAAGGAGCACCTGACCTTCGGCCCGACCACGGTGGCCGGTCTGTCGCTCCAGTGGCTCGCCACCAGCGACACGAGTTATCTCGATCCCGGGTTCTATGAGAACGCCGGCACCGTTGAACTTCAGGGCTCGGTGCGCTGGACCGATCGAAGCGGACCCTGGTCCCTGGCCGCGAGCCTCAGTCCGGGGGGAGGAGTTTCCTACAGCCATCGGGGGTCTGGAATCAGGACGCAGGACC
Source organism: Gemmatimonadota bacterium (assembly GCA_041485505.1). GTDB lineage: Bacteria > Gemmatimonadota > Gemmatimonadetes > Gemmatimonadales > GWC2-71-9 > JBDUEA01. The sequence goes on from JBGPJS010000247.1 coordinate 3,869, forward strand.
GCTACGACGCCCAGCTCTACTTCCACGGCACCGCCGAGCTGACGGCGAAACGCTCCCTCGGCAGCCGGTTCAGTCTGGCTCTGCGCGGCTTCGCGGGGGTTGCCGAGGGGCAAGACCCGGTGCTGCGGCAGCGGAGAATTTATCTCTCCGGGGCCGATCCCTACCAACAGCTCAGCGACCCCTTCACCCGTTCTCGCGGGGCGCTGCTGGTGCAGCCGGGTGTCAACTACCAGACGCCGGGCGGCGCCGGCCTCCGCGGCTTCGATCCCCATCTGAGTGCCAGTCAGGCTTACGCCCTGAATGGGGAGCTGATCCGAACTGTGGTCGAGCGCCGGGGTGCCAGGCTTTTCAACCGGGTGACCTTCGCCGCGTTCGGTGATGTGGCGCTCGCCAACGGCGATCTCAACGCCGGGCGGCCCGATAACCGCTTACGGGTGGCTGGTGACGCAGGAGTGGGTGTCCGGATCGACCACCAGTTGGGCGATACCCGCTTTGTGACGCGTTTGGATCTACCGCTCTACGTCAGTCATGACCGTTTTGCGCAGGATCAAGGTGCGGGCAGCCATCGTGTGGGGCTCCGGTGGATGGTGAGTTTCGAGAATGCGTTTTGAGTAAGCTCTTCAATCACGGCGACCGCCGCGACCTCTTCCGCAATGCGTTCGGGGAGTGGGCGGAGCGCCTGCTGCAGCAGACCGAGGAGCGGATGGTGCTGCGGCGCTACTTCCGGCCGCCGGGCGCGCTGCCGGAAGTGGGGTTTCTGGCCGCCTGTACCCGGTGCGGCGAGTGCGTCAAGGTCTGCCCTCCGCACGCCATCATCAACGTGCCCTCGGATGGTGGACTGGCGGCGGGGACGCCCTATATCGATCCCCGCTCGCAACCCTGCACCGTTTGCCCCGACATGCCCTGCGCCCGGGTCTGCCCGACCCAAGCCCTGACCCTGCCACCGGACGGCTGGTCCGGGTATCGTCTGGCGACGCTGGAACTGATTCCGGAACGGTGCATTACCTGGAACGGCACTCCCTGCGGCGTCTGTGCCCGGGCCTGTCCCGTGGGTGAGCGGGCCCTGATCATGGACGAAGGCGGCCATCCCGTCATGCGGGCCGAGGGGTGTGTCGGATGTGGCGTCTGCGTCCGGGCCTGCGTCACCTCGCCGTCCTCGTTTGTCCTGACCACCATGGAGGCCTGATGGCCGAAGTACCCTACCGGGTGGAAAAGCCCTGGGGCTATGAGCTGGTGTGGGCCCGGACCGACCGGTACGTGGGCAAGATTCTCCACGTCAAGGCGGGCCAGGTGCTGAGCCTCCAGTATCACAATTTCAAGGACGAGACCATGTACGTCCTCTCCGGCGAGCTGATCCTCAGGACCCAGCCGGCCGGCGAGCTGATCTCCCGGCCCTTCAAAGCGGGGGAGTCGGTCCATATTCCCGCCAAGCTCATTCACCAGATCGAAGCCGTGACCGACACCGATGTACTGGAAGCCTCGACCGCCGAACTCGACGACCTGGTCCGTCTCCAGGACCGCTACGGAAGGAGTTGACGATGCAGGTGATCATCCCTCTCGCGGGGAAAGGGACCCGGCTTCGTCCCCACACCCATCTGATCCCCAAGCCGCTGCTCAGGGTGGCGGGGCGGCCGGTGATGGACTGGGTCATGGACAAGCTGGAGGGGCTGAATGTCACCGAGCTGATCTTCATCACGGGGCATCTCAAGGAGCAGATCGAGGCCTACGCCCGGGGACGCTACAAAATCCCCTGCCGCTTCATCGAGCAGAAGGTGCAGGACGGTACCGCGGGCGCCATCAACCTGGCGCGTCCCCACGTGACCGGGCCGGTGCTGATCATCTTCGTGGACACCGTCTTCGAGGCCGACCTGACCCTGATCAACCGGAGCAGCGCCGATGGGATCATCTGGGCCAAGGAGGTGGAGGACTACCAGCGTTTCGGGGTCGTGGTCACCGATCGGGATGGTTACATGACGAAGATCGTCGAGAAGCCGTCCACTCCGATCTCGAAGCTGGCCAACATCGGGCTCTATTACATCAAGGCGGTCGAAGCCCTGTGGGAGGGGATCGACCACACCCTCCGGAGTCCGGCTAACAAGGGCGAGTTCTACCTGACCGACGCCTTCCAGCACATGATCGAAAAAGGCAAGAAGATCCTCACCGCGGAGGTTGGCGGCTGGTACGACTGCGGCAAGCTCGACACCCTGCTCGAGACCAACGAGATCCTGCTCCGCAAGGGGGCCGCGCGGCGTCGGGAGTTTCCGGGAGTCACCATTCA
>JBGPJS010000248.1:0-6140 GCA_041485505.1 Gemmatimonadota bacterium
ATGGCGAGCGCGGTGCGCCGCTCCGGACGCACTTCGACCGGGACCTGCAGCGAAGCCCCACCGACCCGGCGGCTCTTGACCTCGAGCATGGGCTTGGCGTTGTTGACCGCCGCCTTGAACACCGTCACACCGGGCTGGCCGGTCCGCTCCTCGATGAGATCCATCGCGGAGTAGAAGATCCCCTCGGCCAGGCTCTTCTTGCCTTCGTACATCAGATTGTTGACGAACTTGGAAACGGTCTGGCTGTCGTAGCGGGGATCGGGCGGGACCGGACGCTTCACGGACTTGTTGCGGCGGCTCACTTCTTACCTCCAGCCGCAGCGGCGGCCTTGGGACGCTTGGCGCCGTACTTGGAACGGCTCTTCTTGCGATCGTTGACCCCCGCGGCGTCCAGGGCGCCCCGGACAATGTGATAGCGGACCCCGGGCAAGTCCTTCACTCGGCCGCCCCGAATGAGCACAATCGAGTGTTCCTGCAGGTTGTGACCTTCCCCCGGGATGTACGCCGTCACTTCGAAGCCGTTGGTGAGCCGTACCCGCGCCACCTTGCGGAGGGCCGAGTTGGGCTTCTTGGGTGTCGTGGTGTAGACGCGGGTGCACACACCCCGCTTGAGCGGATTGGCCTTGAGGGCCGGCGCCTTGTCCTTGGCGGCGACGTCTTTCCGGCCGTGCCGGATGAGCTGATTGATAGTCGGCATAGACCGGCAAAAGTAGCCGGGGGTTGGGGGTGGGTCAAGGAGGAGTGCGATGCAGGGCCTTCCTAAGGAAGCCACCGCTACTGCGGAGCAGCTCTTCCACCCGTTCGATGAAGACGCCGGAACGCCCCAGAGTGCCCGAGCCCTCCGGCTTGGCAAGACCCGATTTGATCAGCTGGCGACGGATGCTTTCCAGTTGGACCGATGGTACCCCGGTGGCGCGACTCACCTCTTCGACCGACTGCCCTTCCAGCAGGTGCTGGGCGGCGTCGGTCATCTGCTCCATGGTCCACCCTTCAGCGGGTGGGCGGAGTGGCTCGGGTGAGTCGGTTCCCGACATGTGGCGCCTCCGGTGGTCCGGCATCGGCTGCCATCTGGGGGTCCTAATCTCTGATTTTCCCTCTCCGGCGCAATAGGAAAGTTCTGCTGGCCAGCAAGCCGCAGGGTCATCCCCGGCGCCGGTGTGAACGGCGCGGGGATAACCCTGTTGATACTGCGTGGAATGATGTGGAGTAGAGGCGCTATGTGGGGTGCCCCTGCTTAGGGTCCCGCTCTGGCCTCCAGCCGGTAGCGGCCATCGTGAACCACGGGCGGGGCGGCGAAATCCACACCGGGCGTGACGGCGATGTAATACGTCCCGGGCGTCAGGGTGGCGCTGATCGCGGAACAGTAGTTGTTGTTGGTGGCGTCGATGTCGTCGTTGCTGAACAGACTCACCTTGTTGGAGTCCGCCAGTGCCATGACGGTATTCACGTCGAGACCGAACTTGCAGAAGTCCCCGTACCACCCCGAGGTCTGGAAGGTATACTGTCCTGCAGCGGGGATTGAGATCCTGAAGAGGTCCGTGGGGTCGGTGACCGGAAGCTGGCTGTGAATATATCCCCCCACCACCAGGCGATTCGAGGAGCTGCCCTCGTTTGGTTCGGTGGCGTTCGGCAAGCCAATGGCGAAGAATGCGGTGGCCCCGGCGACGGTGCTCACCGTCACCGCCGTTGGATTGGCGGTGCCACCGAGAGCCCCCCAACGCCGCCCCGGGACTCCGATGAGTCCGTCGGCACTCTCGTCCTCACCGGCGAAGACGTAATAATTCCCGTCGGGCAGGTTGGAGAAGGTGAAGCTGCCGCCCGGCGCCGCCTGGGTGGCAACGATAGCTCCGGTGGCCGCGTCATACAGCCGAACGTAGAGCGCGGTGGGCGGGGCCATGGTCTGAGTAAGGCTGTTGCGAGCGTTGACGATCCCGGCACCATACTGGTCCGGCGATCCCGCCGGCACCGCGTAATTGAGCAGGCGCGACTTGAGCTGGCTCAGGGTGAGCCCGGGATTGGCGGCGAGAATCAGCGCGGCGATCCCCGAAACGTGGGGTGCTGCCTGCGAGGTCCCGAAGTAACGGGCCTGGTTGGGGACGCAGGGAGCCGACCGGAAATCACAGGTGCTGGAGTAGATGCCGAAGGTACCATCCCGGCCCCGGCCGAAGGGAAAGGGGGGCTCTCCGCCGGGAGCGGCGATGTCCACCTTCGAGCCATCCACCGCCGAGCCGAAGTTGGAGTACGAAGTGAGAACTCCATCCGGCCCCACCGCCGAGACCGAGAGCACTTCTGGATACGCAGCCGGGCAAGAAGGAACCGAGCTTGCCCCATTGCCCGCCGAGGCGACGATCAGCGCACCGGCGTTGGCGGCCAAAGTGATGGCGTCATGGAGGGGGTCCGGCTGGCCGGCAGAAGGACAACTGCCCCCCAAACTCAGATTGATGATCTGCGCCGGAGCACCGGTCGGAGAAACCGGCAGTCCTCCGGCCCCGTCCACCGGAAGCTTCGCGGCGTAGAGCACTCCCTGCGCCACGTCAAACGTGCTGCCTCCATTGATGCCGAGGACCCGGATCGGTCGAATCGTGACGCTCCAGTTGATCCCGGTCACACTGCTGCCGTTGTTGCCCCGGGCCCCGATGATGCCCGCTGTGTGGAGACCGTGCCCGCCCAGTGCGGCCGGTGTGCTCAAATCGAGGCAGCTGCCGGTGTTGCGGTCGACATCGAAGTCCATTGGTATTGAGGGATCGCGGTCGTACCCGTCACCATCGTCCGCATTGTCGATGGTAAGGCCGTTGCAGATGCCGCTGGCGGCGCCTGTCGAGACGAAATCGTAGCCGTCATTGGTGAGATTGCCCCCGCCGGTCAGGTAGGTGGCGCCCGGCGCGCCGAGTTCCGGATGCTCGAAACGGATCCCATTGTCTACATCCGCCACGATGACGTTGCTGCTCCCGGTAGTGATTTGCCAGGCCCGCGGCAGGTCCACCATGGTGTAGTGCCAGGACTGGTTGGGATAGTTGGGATCGTTGGGAAGCGTGACCCCTGGCGGCGGTGCCGCGAATGCCACCTCGTCGGGGTAGACCATCCGGTCGCGGCCCACCCTCGCGACAGCCGGATCGGCCCGGAGCGCCCGGGCCACCGAGTCCAGCTCGGCAGGATTGGTCACCCGCACCCGTGCCGCCAGGAGCGCCGGGGAGACATCGGCCACCCGCACTCGACCGGGCGCCTCACGACCCGCCAGCCGGGCATGAATGCTCCCGGAGACCGCTTGGGCCGTCGTGAGGGACATCATGGCAATCGATCCAATGGGTGGCGCCCCGATCGCGCTCGACCGGAAGCTGACAATCAGGTCATTGGTCGAGTACTTGGGCCGGGCGCGCACCAGGTTCGGGTAGTTGGCTGGGGTAAGCCGCACGGTGGGATCGGCCGCGAGTCGGGCATCCGGCCCGGCACTGCCTCCGAACCGGAGACCCCGGGAGCTGGCGGGCGGAGCCAGGAAGGCACTCGTCACCGATACCTGCCCGGTGATGGCACTCGGCGTCGGGACGACCGCGGTCGCGGAGAACACCACACTGGGCGGGGTGAGGCCCACCACGCTGGCGGTGACCGTATCGCTTCCGCCGGCCGCTCCCAGGACCCAGGTGGTCGAGGCGATGCCCTGCGCGTTGGTCTTCGTGCTGGTAGAATCGAGGGTTCCCTCCCCCGGTTGCGGCTGCCATTGGACCGTGACCCCGGAGACGGGGTTGCTCGACAGCGTCCGTACCAGAACGTTGATCGGCCCGACCAGCCGGGTGCTCGCGGCACCAAACTGGCCGCTGCCGGACGAAAGGGACAGTTGTCCGGCGGTGAGAACCCCGTTCGCGGTGAAGACCGCCGGCGTCGTCGCGGTGGGCGCGGAGGCGAGCAGAGTCTGAGCCCCGACGCCCACCGTGTTGCCCAGGGTCCAGCTCTGGCTGGCCTGGCCCAGGTTGTCGGTGGTGGTCACCGAGACGGGAACCGTCCCCCCTCCCGCGGTTACCGCCCAGACGATCTGGTGCTGCGCCGAAGGGTTGCCGAATTTGTCCTTGGCCAGCGCCACCAGCGGCTGGGGGACCGCCTGCCCCACCTCCCCGTTCTGGCCGCTGCCGGAAAGGACCGTGATCAGCGATGGCGACCCCGGCACTCCAGTCGCCACAAACGGGACCGGTGAGCCATTGAGAGTCCCTCCGGTGGCGTGCGCCAACTGGCTATTGACTCCCAACGCGGGGCCCAGTGTCCAGGTGACCGAGGCGATCCCGGCGACGTCGGTCGTAGCGGTTGGGGAAGAGACGGCGCCCCCGCCCGATATGACCGTGAACGTGACGGTGTACCCGAACACCGCGGCCCCGCGGTCGCCAGTCACCTTGACGCTGATTTGCTTCAGTAGCGAGTCACCCACCCCGCCAGTCTGCTGGTCACCGTCGTTGAGCGCGATGGTAGTCGGGGTGATGACCGGCCCGGTGCCGGGGTCGCTGCCGCATTGGACCAGGACCAGGGCCAGCGCGACCAGCAGCGACCGCCGGAGATTCGCATTGTTCAGCATGAGACGCCCTGAGGGTTGGGGCTCGGGTGTGGACGAGCGGGGGCTTGCCGGCCGCACAGCGGACCGCCCCCCGCTCTCCTCCTGGAATATCAGAGGAAAGGATCGCGGACTGAACCTATCGTTTCATGGTGGCGACGACGCGCCCATTCACATCCACCACGTAGAGCGTGCCGTGCGCGATGTCATTGGTGAGCTGGACCACGGGGCCTGAGCGTGTGCTCATAGCAGTGATCCCGCTATAGGGGTCGGCGCCGGCGAGGCTCACCGCGTACCCCATGTCCTGGAACTGACCGAGCGTGATCGTACTGAGCGGATTGCCGGGGCCGGAAATGAAGCCGGTCATCAGCTCGGTGTGCATGTTGCGCTCACGCCAATGGGAATGGGCGGTGCCAACCCCACCGGAATCTTCCACCGGGACCGGGGTGCCCAGGTACACGGCCCCACCCAGGGCCTGAAACTGCGCCCGTGCGCTGGAGCCGGAGAAGAACGGAATCGACGTCGATGTGGTGTCGAGCAAGCCAAAGAGATTCCAGATAGTCCCAAATCCAAGCACGTGCCCCATCTCGTGGAGAATCACCTCGTTCAGGGTGCCGTTGGCCGACAGGCCCGGAAGGTCGGCAGTATCAAACTGCATGAAACCCACGATTGTCAGGTGGCTCCCAACTCGGACGAAGCAGGGCGAGGCCTGGCCCAGGATCTGGCCCACGCCATCGATTGGTATTAGGTCGACGAAGATCAGCAGGTCATCCACCAACTGATTGGTCACGACGGGCTGGGCCGGGAAACAGGTGCCGGCCGGAATGTTCACGGTGACGTCGGGCAGATCACCAACGATCAGCTGCTGCCACCGAACCACGGCAGCGGCAAACGCTGCGTCTTCGGCCGCGGTGCCGTGATGAACGAAATTGAGCGTGATGTTGAATTGGGATACCGGCGCCGTGGCCGTCGCGATGAAGGTCACCGGGGATCCGGTCAGTCCCCCGACCGACGCCGTCACGGAGTTGTTGTTGACCCCCGCCGTGGGCCCCAGGGTCCAACTTACTCCGGCGATGCCCTGAGCATTGCTCGTGGCCGAGGCCGGCAGGAGGCTGCCACCACCGGCAATGATATTAAAAGTGACAACGGTCCCGCTCGCGGGCGCGCCACCGTTTCCGGTGACTTTCACGCTGATCGGGTTCGTAAGCGCAGTCCCGACCACTCCGGTCTGGCCGCTGCCGCTGTTGAGGGCGATCGTGGTAGCGACCACCGACTGGCTGGTGGTTCCACCCCCGCACTCCGCCAGGAAGAGGCCGCACGCGAGAACAAACCCCAGTCGGATTCTGATGGAGGCGGGCATGCGTTGTCCTTGACCAAAAGGGTTTGGCGCCGGTCGGCCGGATCCCTAGGAATATTAACACCAATGCCCGGCGGAACGGTCGTGACGAGGCGCCCAGGGGTAGGCGGGCAGGCCGACAGGCGGGCGGGCAGGCGGGCAGGCGGGCAGGCGGGCAGGCGGGCAGGCGGGCAGGCGGGCAAAACGGGACTATACGTCCCCCCTCTCCCGTCATCATCTTCCCCACGCCGCTCTACCGGAAACCGCAAG